>DAOVAN010000186.1 GCA_030671005.1 Caldifarciminota bacterium | reverse complement strand
ACGGTTCTCGGCATGCAGTACCATCAGGCAGTCATAGATTTTGTGAACGACTACGTCTTCTAAAGACCTTAACTCGCAAGACTGTCATGTGCTTGTTCAAGGACTTCAGCGATCGGGATTTTTTGCGGGCACTTCTCCTCGCATTCTTTACATTGTGTGCATTGATCGGCACGGAACTCCGGTTTGATGAACACCTTATACATCCACCGTGAATCCGCATGGGCATCATACATACAAGCATCGTTGTATAACTCTAAAATAAAAGATATCGGAATTTTCTGCGGGCATGGCATGCAGTAGCCACACTGTGTGCAGTTTACCTTTGTTTTCGAGCGATAAAACTCTTTTGCGCGAGTATAGAGCTGGAACTCCTCATGCGTCAGAGTATTCACATGCTCATCTGAAGCAAAACGAATGTTCTCTTTTACTTGCTCCAGACTGCTCATCCCGCTCAATACGCAACTGACCTCGGGCCGGTTAAGGACCCAGCGCAAGGCGAATTCAGCAGGCGTTTGCACACGGCCCGCTTGCTTAATAATATTTGAAACCTCATCGGGCACATTGCTGGCAAGTTTACCGCCGCGTAAGGGTTCCATTACGACAACTGCCAAGCCCTTCTTATGTGCATACTCCAGACCCTCAAGGCCAGCTTGATAGTGGTCGTCGACATAGTTGAGATGAATGAGACAAAACGTCCACGGATAAGCATCCACGATTTCCTTAAACAGCGGCAACTCATCATGAAAAGAGAACCCGGCAAAACGGATCTTGCCTGCGGTCAGCATCTTGTCCAAGAAGTTCAGCATGTCACAATCCTGAACTGTTTTCCAAAAGTTCTTATTCAATGCATGCAGGAGATACATGTCTATGGTATCGGTCTGTAGACGTTTTAGTTGTTCATCAAAATACTTCTGCGAATCCTCTTTCGATTTCACAAGCCAAACCGGCATCTTTGTTGCCAGGTAGATCTTCTCGCGATACCCCCCTTTCAACGCCCTGCCAACAAAACTCTCGCTCGTCTCCCGGTGATACGGATACGCATTGTCGACATAATTGACACCATTGTCGATAGCGTTATGAATCATCCTGGTCGCCTCTGATTCATTGATTGTCTTGGGGTCGTATTCGTCAACAAGCGGAAACCGCATAGCACCAAAACCCAACTGTGATAATTTAATGTTGGTCTTGCCAAATGTTCGGTATATCATAAGTTGTTATTTTATCCGTACGAAGTTAGCTGTCAATGCCAATCTCGTCAAACCCAGCCCGTTGATACAGATGTCGATATCCTGTAGTATCTACTTGACCAGGTAAACCTTATCTGTATAATCACAACACACGACAATGTCTATGCATTCACTTTACAAAATTTGCTTGTACACCGAATTCGCTGCCGCCGCTATCGTCTTTATCGTCTTGATGTTTGTCAGTGCTCCATATGGCAAACACTATCGGAAAGGCTGGGGAATAACTCTGGACTCCAGAATCGCATGGTTGATCTCTGAACTACCTGCCGTGCTGCTAATCGCTATAATACTCACAATTAATCGCGCAAATGTAGGTTTAGTAAGCGTATTCTTCTTTTTACTCTGGGAGATTCACTACGTCTACCGTACATTCGTTTTTTCGCTCCGATTGCGCGGCTCCAAAAAATCGTTTCCGGTGTTACTCATAGCATTAGCATTTGTGTTCAACTGTGTTAATGGTTTCATCAATGGATATTACCTGTTTGTCCTGCATCCAAACTACAACCTGATCTGGCTGTTCTCCTGGCCTTTTGTGACTGGACTTATTTTCTACTTATGTGGTCTTACATTACACATTCGAGCTGATGCAATACTCAGGTCGTTGAGAAAACCCAATGAAACAGAGTACAAAACCCCCGCCTCGGGTGCCTTCAAATACATCACAAATCCAAACTACCTGGGAGAGACTATTCAATGGTTCGGCTGGGCACTGATGACTTTTTCACTGCCGGGCCTTGCATTTGCCCTATTCACCATGGCGAATCTTTTACCAAGGGCCATCTCAAATCATAAATGGTATCAGACCCATTTCCCCGAGTACGCTGGGCACCGGAAAATATTGATACCCTTCGTCTTCTAAGAGGGACAGGCTACTTTTCTACCAATTGCACGCACAAGAATTCTAAGCAATGAATGACCCTGCTAGTTCACTCAGAGATGTATGTCACGGCTAGAAAAGTAGCCTGTCCCTTTAATCCGCCTGAAGATTCGAGTGTCCCGAGTTAGACAATGGGGGAAATCTCTGATTTGATAAGAAAATCCAAGCATCCCGCTGTAAGTCCCGAGCGTAGCCGAGGGGACCTCTATGTCGGGGGTACATACTACTTACTGCACCTTGTGAATGTCTGTGATTTGGTTATAAAATTGAGAGCCCCTGCGAGCCATTTCAAGCCTTGTATCAGCCCTCTTTGAGCCTTCTATCAGCCTTCTATTATGATATATTCCTTAGGCACCTTTTTCGTCAACCAGATATCGCTTTCCGTCTTGAAAAACTCGAATCCATTTTCGTGCATAGAGCGAGCCTTGATAGTAAGCACAACTGGTTCGCCATGACGCCTTCCTACAGAGACTGCCGTCTTCTCGTCCTCAACCAGATGCACGTATTGTCTCGTTCCAGGCCCGAGTCCATCTTCCCCGATAGGTGGTAAGAATTTCTTCGCTGTACCATGAAAGAGGAACTCGGGTGGTTCCGTTGATTCGTAACCGAA
>DAOVAN010000027.1 GCA_030671005.1 Caldifarciminota bacterium | reverse complement strand
AAAGGAGGAAATGATGAAAAGAATTACACTTGCGTTTACATTTCTCGCTTTGGCTCTTGTCATTGGGTGTAATGGCGCGGTTCGTATCGATGCACCCCAGATGAACGCAGTAATCATGGGTGAGACATCTGTCATTGTATTCTGGGAGAAAAATAGTGCAATAGAAAACAACTCCGACTTTGCAGGATATAACGTTTATGTCTATACAGACTCGAGCGAATTTTTGATTGATGATGGCGAGGAATTGAACAAATGGAACAGTCAACTGATCACAGACACCACATATCAAATCAACGGTTTGGTCCAGGACAGTATTTATTACTTTCAGGTACGCACGGTTAATAAAGATGGTGAGGTGGGCGGTTACAACATAACGACACCTTTCTTGAAGGCTTCGCCGCGGCCCGAGTTCACCGTGACGATGATTATTGCTGACCCAGGCCAACCTGTCAATGATAGCTGCGCTATCAGGTTTTCCGATGCATTCATCATGGCCGATTCGGCGATGGCGGACAGCGTGGCTGATACGTGGGTTAAGACAGAAAACGACACGGCGTGGTTCGTATCACCGGACAGTCATCCCACGTATGGTATTGGTGCTCGTAATACACTTTTTACAAATACAGGACCAGGTGATTTTGACGAGATTTCCGGAGTCACGACTGAGCCTGATCTGGCTGAGGCAGATTTCGTGGAAGGCGACATTATTGTTGCGAAGACCGAAGATGGTAACTATGTGAAAATATACATCGAGGCGATTGATCTGCAGAACAACTCGGTGACGGTTCTGTATGCGTATCAGAACATCGCCGAGTTTCCCTATTTCTGAGCAGAAAAAACCCAGAGAATTCGGTGTAAGCTGCGTTAATGCTGGGTATGGCATTAAATACCGTAATGAGTTTTTTGCTACAAAATCAATTGTGTTAGGGATGTTCTAGGAAGATTCCTTTCTAACCCAGGCCAAATACTTGCTTGACCCCTTGTCAATCGTCCAGGCAATGACTTCGGGTACTTCGTAGGGATGATATTTTTTAATATATGTTTCCACAGCAGTATATTTGGCTTTGATTGTTTTTATAAAAGCTCCGTACTCGGAGTTCTTTTCGACTTTACCCTTCCAGTGATAGATCGAAGATAGCTTGAAAATATTCCCACAAGCTGCCAATTTGCTCTGGACTAATCCCCCGATGATTTTCTTTGCCGTACGTAGATCAGGAAATGTGGTGTATATGACTATGTATTCTTGCTTCATTGAAATCTATACAGGAGAAGGATTGTGATATTGAAGTATATGAGTAGGGTCGTGGTGTCCAAAATTGTAGCGATCAAGGGACCAGACATCAGGGCTGGATCAACACCGAGTTTTTTGAAAATAATAGGGAGCATGCCGCCGATTGACGTAGCGATGACGATTGCAGTAATCATGGCAATCGCCACCGTGAGTCCTAACATGGCGTCACCCTGCAGTACAAAAGCACGCAGCGCAGTGATGGCACCAGCGATGATACCCATCAGGATTCCAATAAAGAATTCTTTTCGTACGACACGCCAAATGTCACGCAGCCTGATCTCGCCGGTTGCTAGACCGCGCACGACGACGGTTGCGGCCTGAGTCCCAGCGCTGCCGCTGGTGTTCATGAGTATCGGGATGAAGAAACTGAGTGTGACAATGCTCGAGAGCAGATACGAATAGTGTTCGAGAACAGAACCCGAGACGAAACCGGCAAGCGCAAGAATTACCAGCCAGATCACTCTCTTCTGTGCGATATTGACGGGGCTCGCCGAAAGGTACTGCTCGGTCACCTCGGTGGCGCCGAAGCGATGAATATCTTCGCTTGCCTCTTCTTCGATGACATCGATCACGTCATCAACGGTTATGACGCCCTTGATACGCCTTAGCTTATCCATAACTGGTAATGATGCCACGTCATATTTCTCGAAAACCCGAGCAACCTCTTCCTGGTCTATTTCAAGCCCAACACTGGGAAAGTAAGTCTCCATTACTCGCTCAACTTTGCGATGTGGGCTAGTCGTCAATAAATCCTTCAGTGGTATGATACCCTGCAATCTATTCACTTTATCTACGACATAGATATTGTGGATGAAGTCGATGTCCTTGGCTTTTGCCCTCAATTCCTGCATGACACTGGCTATGTTCACATTTTCAGGCACGGTAATATAGTCCGTGGTCATCAAGCCACCAGCGGTGTTTTCCTTGTAGGCAAGGAGCTCACGGGCTCTTTTCTGTTCTTCGGCTTCGAGTAGCGGAATCAGTTTCTCGACCTCCTCGCCCGGAAGTATCGCGAACAGGTCAGTGCGGTCGTCAGGAGACATTTCATTGAGAATTTGGACCGTCCTGCTCGTCGGAAGGTTAGCGAGCAGTTCCACCATCTGATCTTCGCTTAAGAATTCGAATATGTCTGTAGCAAGTGCTGTTTCTAGGCTGTTGAATAGCTTCAGTTTCTCATTGAGCGTGAATTCTGACCAGACTTCAGCAATGTCTGCCGGCTCAAAATATGATACTACTTTTCTGATGGCCTTCTTTTTCCGGGAGGTAAGCAGTTCCTTTATTTCGGGTAGTATGACACGCATAGATTAGTCTATGCTGAAATGTAGTAAAGTCAATAGTAATTGACATGATACAAGATATTGTTATAATTTCCAATGAGGAGAGAGAGATGGGATAGTAGAACAGCATTCATACTAGCCTCCATAGGTTCAGCGATTGGTTTAGGTAACATCTGGCGTTTCCCCTATATTTGCTACGAATGCGGCGGAGGCGCGTTTTTGATTCCTTTCCTCGTTGCCCTTTTGACGGCAGGTATACCACTAATGGTTCTGGAATATTCGGTTGGACATAAATTCGCGAAAGGTGCTCCCCTTGCCCTGGGAAGTCTGAAAAAGGGTTTTGAGGTCTTGGGTTGGTTTGCGCTACTCGTGGGCTTTGGTATTGCCACATACTACGCAGTCGTCATGGGCTGGGCTTTCAATTACCTCGGATACTCGTTCAACCTGGCATGGGGTGATAATACACAAGGTTTCTTTTTTGACCAATTCCTCAAGATGTCAGAATCACCCTTGCAGATAGGATCAATTCGATGGATGATTACCCTCGGCCTGGTGCTGACCTGGATTGCAATCGTCGCCGCGATTTGGAAGGGTGTGAAGACAGTCGGCAAAGTCGTTTACTTCACGGTTATCATTCCCTGGATCATATTGATAATATTCGTGGTTAGGGGGGTAACATTGCCCGGTGCGCTCGAGGGATTGAAATTCTACTTGACGCCCAACTTCAATGCACTATTGAACTACCGTGTGTGGCTACATGCCTATTCACAGGTCTTCTTCTCGTTGACGATTGGTTTTGGCGTGCAGATAACCTATGCCAGTTTTCTGCCCAGAGACGCGGATGTTGTGAATAACGCATTCTTGGTTAGTCTTGCTGATGCGGCTACTGCGTTTGTCGGTGGATTCGCTGTATTCGCTACACTAGGTTACTACTCACACCAAACCGGCCTGCCGGTGAGCGAGGTGGTGCAGGCGGGTCCGCAGCTCGCATTTGTGACATATCCAACAATCATCAGTCTATTACCCGTTGGTTCCGTAATATTCGGTGTACTCTTCTTTCTTATGATTTTGACCCTGGGCATAGATTCCGCGTTCTCCTTAATCGAGGCCGGTGCTGCTTCGCTGATTGAGAAATATAAGCTGAAGCGTGTGTACGTGAACATCGGGTTCGCCATTGTTGCCGGTGTTATCGGTCTCATCTATACAACACAGAGTGGGCTTTTCTGGCTTGACATCGTTGATTACTTCATGAATAACTTCGGCTTGTTGGTTGTTGGGGTGTTGATGTGTGTTGCCGTCGGGTGGTTTTACAAGCATGAAGAAATACGCAAGTATGCAAATAGCAAGTCTGATTTCACGATTGGTCGTTGGTGGGATTTCTGTATTAAATATTTCACGCCCGTAGTAGTTGGCATACTCTTTATTACAAACGTGGTCGACCGGGTGAAGTCAGCCTACGGTGGTTACTCGCGCCTCGCTGAGTTTCTTGGTGGCTGGTTATTGATCATTGCTTTTGTGGTTGTTGCGGTGTTCCTCTATAAGAAGAAAAGGAGGACATGATGCCTGTATCCGCATGGATTATGTTTGCTGTCACCGCCTTCGTTCTGTTTGGCGGCATAATTCTCTGTCTTGTTAAGATGAAGGTTAAAAAATAATCGTCATCTCCTGAACTTCTTCATGCCTTCTTCGTAAAGATCGCCGCCAAAGGCATCATTAGCAACGATAACCGGGAAGTCTTCGACCTCGAGCTCGCGTATTGCCTCGGGTCCAAGGTCTTCATATGCTATGATCGTTGCGGTCCGGATATTCCTCGCTATCAAAGCCCCGGCTCCGCCCGTTGCGGCAAAGTAGACTCCCTTGAATTTCTTCATGGCGTCCCGTACTGACTGTGAACGCACGCCTTTGCCAATCATGCCTTTCAAACCATGCTCCATCAGAAGGGGGGCATAAGGGTCCATGCGATAGGAAGTCGTCGGTCCTGCAGAACCTATCACATAGCCGGGTTTGGCTGGAGCTGGTCCTACGTAGTATATGATTTGCCCTTTTATTTCAATTGGCAGTTTCTCTCCTTTTTGAATCAGTTCGTATAACCGCTTGTGGGCACTGTCTCGGCCTGTTAGAATCTTGCCCGTAATCAATACTCGATCGCCGATCTTCAGATTCATTATATCTTCGTCTGACAGTGGTGGGCTTATTTTCTTCGGTTCGCTCATGTCTCTCCTTTCTTATATGACCGCCGTTTTATGGCGTGCCACATGGCAGTTGATATTGACGGCAACTGGAAATGAGGCGATGTGACGCGGGTGGGTTTCGATGAAGACATCCAGGGCAGTAATTCGTCCACCTAGTCCCTGCGGTCCAATGCCCAGATTGTTAATCCTCTCGAGTAGCTCTCGCTCAACATCTGCATAAAAGGGATCAGGATTACGCTCGCCGATGTTTCTGAGCAACGCCTTTTTTGCGAGGAATGCCACATATTCAAACGTGCCTCCAACGCCCACACCGACAACGATTGGGGGACACGGATTAGCACTCGAACGGAGGACACGGTCAACAACAAAGGTTTTCACGCCTTCAATACCATCGGCTGGCTTCATCATGTTGACTTCGCTCATGTTTTCGCTGCCACCACCTTTGGGTGCGACCGTGATCTTGATCTTATCACCAGGTACAAGAGTAGTATGGATTATTGCGGGTGTGTTATCACCAGTATTCCTGCCTTTCACTGGATCGGATAGTATTGATTTCCTTAAATAACCATCAGTGTATCCTTTTTTCACTCCATCGTTTATTGCTTCTATGATGTTACCCTCGACATGTGCATCGGTACCTAATTCCAGGAAAATGACCGCGAAACCACAATCTTGGCACAATGGTACTTTTTCGGTTTTGGCGATGTCCGCATTCTTCAGTAACTGATTTAGGATGTCTTTGCCAGCATCTGAGTCTTCCTTGCTCAGGCCATCTTTGAATGCTTTTATCATATCATCACCAAGAAAATAATTTGCATCGGTGCATAACTGGGCAACTGTTTCGACGATTGTCTTATATGGAACTTGCCTCATTGGCGTTCCTTCCAGCCTACCGGCTCGATGTAGATTCTGACAGATGATTGTACGGATGCATTGAGATTAATGTCATCCAGCATCCCAAGTGTTGAACGGTTATTTTGTCGGCGTGAGCACAAAGGTTGTAGTCCCCTCAGGTAGATTTTCCTTTGTTATCTCGAACTCCCCGTCCAACTTCTTGGTTTCCCTGTTTTTTATGTAATCTTCCACCGGCGCGATGGGAAAGCCGCACTTGTCAGTCTTGAAATGCATCGGCACGACAATTTTCGGTTGAAGTTTGCTAACCGTGATTTGGGCTATTTTAGCATCTATTGTGAAATGACCTCCGACCGGAACGAATAAGATGTCGACTGCACCGATCTTCTCGATGTTTTCGTCTGAGAGCGGATGGCCAAGATCACCTAGATGAACAATGTTCATACCATCAACCGTCATTTGAAATATCGTGTTCTTACCCCTTTCTTTACCGCCGCTTTCATCATGGAAGACATCATATCCCTTTATCACAATATCCTTGAGCTCCTTCTTGCCACTGCCGCGAACAAAAGTAGGATTACCAGCGATGTCCGTTGCATTGTGGTCATCATGCTCGTGAGAGATCGTGACGATGTCGGCTTCATCAGTTATGGGAGCGTACTTTATGCCTCCATCAAAACATCCTGGTTTGTATGGGTCGGTGATTATTCTAACCCCCTTTTCGGATGTTATGAGAAATGAAGCGTGGCCAAGAAATTTGATTTTCACATTACACTCCTTCCGTGAGATTTTATCTTAGAATAACACCAAAAATCTTTAAAGGTTCTGTCTATTATAGCGCATCCGCGGGGAAAATCAAGCTCCTTCTCTTTCGTTTCTGGAAAACCACGGTTGTGTAATCCGTTTGCTGTTGACTTGTCGCTCCATATAGTTAGAATATAACGTGGCACTACTCAAGGATCTAATAGAGAAACTACAATGGTTACCCGGGATCGGACGTAAATCAGCCCAGCGGATTGCGTTCTACCTGCAAAAAATGGAAACGACAAAGGTGCAGAACCTGGCCGATGCGATCGTGAAATCGCGCACCGAGCTGAAGGAATGCTCGATCTGCCATAATCTGAGTGAAAAAGATCCTTGTGAAATCTGTGTAGATGAAGTCCGGGAACGGGACAGTATATGTGTTGTCGAACAGCCATCCGACGTCATGGTTATTGAGAAAACCTGTGAATATCGAGGGGTGTATCATGTTATCCACGGCATCATATCACCGATAGACAACATAGGCCCTGATGATTTACGGATCAAGACACTTGTAGACAGATTGAGAAACGGTGATGTTTCTGAGGTGATCATCGCGACAAACCCGACGACGGAAGGCGATGTCACGGCGATTTACATCGCCAAGTTGATTAAACCGTTGGGTATTACCGTGACTCGGATCGCGCGCGGCCTACCCATGGGCAGTGATCTGGATTTGGCAGATACGACAACCCTTTCCCGAGCCTTAGAAGGAAGGAGAGAAATCTAACCCGCCTGAGGCGGGAAATCCGAAATCCGAATTTCGAAACCCGAAACAATATCGAAATTCAAATGCTCAAATTACCAAAACACTTAGTTTTGAATTTTTGAAATTTGGTTATTGTGATTTGTTTCGTATTTAGTGTTTCGAATTTCGTGCTTGCCGAGCGCTAGCGAGGTTTACCAGGTTGCTTTGCGTACACCCGGTAATTCGCCCTTGAGGGCAAGTTCACGGAAGCAGATGCGGCAGAGACCGAATCGCCGATAATACGCGCGCGCTCGGCCACATCTGAAGCAACGATTGTACTTTCGTGTCTTGTATTTTTGGGGTTTCTTCTGTTTGTTTATTAAAGCTAAAGTTGCCATATAACTCCTCTATTTTTTCCTTTCAAATGGCATTCCTAAACCCTCGAGTAATGCCAGGGCATCTTCATCCTTCTTGGCTGAAGTAACTATAGCAATGTCCATACCAAAAATCTTCTTTATCTTATCGTATTCTATCTCAGGAAATATAGTCTGCTCTGAAAGTCCTAGATTGTAACTGCCACGGCCATCAAACGAGTCTCTGGAAAATCCTCCGAAATCCCTGATCCTGGGCGCCGCAAAATTGACGAATCGGTCAAAGAATTCATACATGCGTGCACCTCTAAGCGTGACCTTGAGGCCGATAATCATACCTTTACGAATCTTAAAGTTGGATATAGGCCTCTTGGCGCGTGTCTGTAATGGGATCTGGCCAGTGATTCTACCCAAATCATCGCGGACGATCTCCAGGATCTTCTGATCACTCACTGCTTCACCTAGTCCAACATTGATGACTATCTTTTCGAGCTTGGGTACCTTGTAGACATTGTCGTATCCCAATTGCTTCATCAGCGTTTTTTTCACTTCCTGATTGAAGTATTGCTTTAGTCGAGGCGTATAGTCTGTCTTCTTCTTATTCAAGGCTTTCTCCACATTCCTTGCAGATTCTCACTCGTTTATTCTCAATCTTTTCCATACGGACTCTTGCCTTCTTGCCGCACTTCGGGCAGATCAGTGCAAGATTCGACACGTGAATTGGCGCCGGTATGGTTACGATACCGGATGGTTTTGCCTGAGAGCGAGCACGCTGATGTTTCTTGACCAGATTGATGCCTTCAACAATCGCCATAGTCTTTTCGGAAATGACTTCGAGTATTCGGCCACGCCGCTCTTTCTCCGCACCCGTAATCACTTCAACAAGATCGTTCTTCTTGATGTGAAATACTACTCTCTTTTCTTTGTTCTTGCGGTTTTTCATAGTTCCTACACCACTTCGCTTGCTAAAGAAATTATCTTAGCGAACCCTTTTTCTCTCAACTCTCGGGCGACCGGACCAAATACCCGCGTGCCTCTAGGTTCTTTCTGATCGGTAATGAGCACACAAGCGTTATCATCAAACCTTATGTATGATCCGTCGGGTCGGCGATATTCCTTCTTGGTTCGCACGATCACCGCTTTACCCTTATCACCTTTCTTTACCGGTGCATTGGGCATGGCGTCTTTGATCGAGACGTTTATGATGTCGCCGACAGATCCATATCTCGTCCTCGAACTACCACTGACTCTGATACACATCGCGATGCGTGCACCCGTGTTATCGCACACCTTGAGCCGGGAGTATATCTGGATCACTTGACCTTCCGTATCACACGCCACCGCTTTAGCTTGGAGAGCGGACGCGTTTCCTCGATAAGGACCTTGTCGCCCAGCTTATACTTGTTCTTCTCGTCATGGACGTAAACACTTGTTCTCTTGCGCATATACTTCTTGTATAACGGGTGCTTTGTAAAATTCGTTATTCTTACAACCACCGTTTTATGGGACTTGTCACTGGTCACTGTACCGGTCTTCCTCCTACGCACGTTTGTCTCCTTTCTTGACCTTCTTCGTGGCTACTTTCTTGGGCTCGAGCAGTTTCTTGATGCCGCTTTCATCTTCTTGTAATACCGTATTGATGCGTGCGATATCTCGGCGCAGAGTACGTAACCTTAGCGGGTTGGGCAATTCCTGGGCACCGCGGCGCAGGCGGAGATTAAACAGCTCCCGATGAAGACCATTGAGCATGTCTATTAGTTCTTCACGCGTTTTTTCTCTGAACTCAAAAACTTTCATATTTCACACCTGCTTCTCTTTTCATAAATCTCGTCTTTATAGGCAGCTTGTTGGCAGCTAGCCTCAACAGGATTCGAGCATCACCTTCATTCATACCTTCCAGTTCGAATATGATGCGACCTGGTTTTACAACGCTCACCCAGTATTCTGGTGCCCCCTTGCCTTTTCCCATCCTGGTTTCAGCGGGTTTCTTGGTCACTGGTTTATCCGGAAAAATCCTCATCCAGAGTTTGCCACCTTTCTTCATCTTATGCGCAATGGCAACCCTGGAAGCCTCGATTTGTCGTGCTGTTATCCAGGCAGCTTCGAGCGCAACCAGACCATATTCGCCGAATGCTATTGAGTTACCACTTGTTGCCTTGCCCTTGCGGCGTCCTCGATGATGCTTCCGGTATTTTGTCTTCTTCGGTTCAAGCACTAGTGTACGTCTCCTTTGTAGATCCAGACCTTTACCCCGACCGTGCCGTAAATGGTGAACGCGGTAGCGACCGCATAATCAATATCGGCATTGATCGTCTGCAAGGGAACCCTGCCTTGAGGATACCATTCTGTCCGCGCTATTTCAGAACCCCCTAATCTACCTGATGTGGCTACTTTGATTCCTCGGGCTCCGATCTTCATTGCAGAGATGATGGCTCTTTTCATTGCACGGCGATGAGAAACCCTCTGTCGGATTTGACGGGCAATATTCTGAGCGACCAGGAAGGCATCAAGCTCGGGCATCCTTATTTCTTCGATGTTTATCGCTACATCTTTCTTGATGAGACTCTTGATCTCCTCACGTAGCTTCTTTATCTCCTCACCACCCTTACCAATGACTTTGCCAGGTTGTGCAGTGTAGATGGCAATGATTACACGGTTTGACAGCCGTCTGATGATGATATCCGAGAGCATTGCATCGGATAGTCGCTGGTATAGATAACGGCGAATCGTGTAGTCCTCGGCAACGAGTTTATCATAATTCTGCTGATCGAACCACTTGGATTTCCAATCTTTGGTGATGCCCAAACGGAATCCAATTGGATGTGTTTTCTGACCCATTAGCCTCCCTTTTTATCGATTGGTTTGTAAGAATCGATGGTTACTGTGATGTGACAAGTTCTTCTTCTAATCATGTCCGCGGTACCACGAAATCCAGGTCTCCAGCGCTTAAGCATTGGTCCTTGATCCACTTTTGCTTCTTTGACATATAGTTCGCTGTCGTCGACCCGGAGCGTGCCGATGTTACTTTTGAAATTCGCCACCGCAGAATTGATGGTTTTTAGAATAGGCAGTTTCGATCTCGATGGATGGAACTGGAGCAGCGCCCGTGCTTCCATGATGCCTTTTCCCCTTATGACATCGAGTATCATTTTCACCTTACGCGGTGACATCCGCTCGTATCTTTTTATGGCGCGTGCGATCATTTCTCGAATTCTCTCTCTTTTTCGGCTTTTCGCGTACCCGAATGGATACGGAAAGTTCGGGTGGGGGAAAACTCCCCGAGCTTGTGACCGACCATTCTTTCTGTTATGTATACCGGAATGAAGCGGTTTCCATTGTGAACGGCGATCGTGAATCCTACAAATTCAGGGGGAATGATTGAATTCCTCGCCCACGTTTTTATAATTTTCTTCTCACCACTATCAATCAGCTTTGAGATCTTCTTCATTAGTTTAGTGTCTACATACGGGCCTTTCTTGAGCGCTCTCGACATTACTTTCTCCTTTTCAGAATAAACTTGTCTGATGCCTTCTGCTTTTTTCGCGTCTTCTTTCCCTTGGTCAGCCAACCCCATGGTGAGGTTGGTTGTCGGCCGCCATGCGAGCGTCCTTCTCCGCCACCTAGTGGATGATCAACTGGATTCATCGCAACGCCCCGGACATGTGGACGAAATCCCATGTGCCGTTTTCGTCCTGCCTTTCCGATTGAAATACTTGAATGTAAAGCATTGGACACTTTGCCGATCGTCGCCCGGCATCGCAAATCGATAAGTCTCATCTCACCCGAAGGGATTTTGATATGCGCGTATTTGCCTTCCTTTGCTAGTATTTGAACGAAGAGCCCTGCTCCTCTTACCATCTGCGCACCCTTTTTTGGTGTGAGCTCGATGCCGTGGATTTCAACGCCCAACGGGATATTGTTCAGTGTCAGGCAGTTACCGATTTTTATGGGGACGTTGTCTCCTGACACGATCGTATCACCAACCCCTAGACCTTCCGGCGCAATGACATAACGCTTCTCGCCATCTTTGTAGGCTACCAGGGCGAGTAGAGCACTGCGATTCGGGTCATACTCGATTGCCTTAACGGTTGCGGGAATGTTGTCTTTGTCTCTGCGAAAATCAACTATCCTAAGCTTTTTTCGATGTCCACCACCTCGGTGGCGCGCCGTTATTCTGCCAAGATTGTTGCGGCCACCACTGCGTTTTTTGGAGACGGATAGTGATTTTTCCGGTTTGTTCTTGGTCGTGGCCGGTTTGTTCACGGTATAGAATCTGCGCGAGGGTGAGGTTGGTTTATATTTCTTTATCGCCATCATACACCTTCTATCAACTCAATTTTCTGCCCGGCTTTTAGGGTAATAGTAGCCTTCTTGTATCCTGTCCTGTATCCAGATGAGAGCCCCAGTCTCTTCGGTTTGCCCCTGAAATTCGCTGTTTTTACATCGATTACTGTAACATTAAATAATTTCTCGACCGCTTCTTTTATCTCACGTTTGTTGGCGGTTTTTTCGACCTCGAATTGGTAGCAATTCATTTCCCGGAGCCGGTCTGCCTTCTCTGTGATCAATGCTCTTTTGATTATTTTTTCGTGGCGCATCTTTGCTCCAGCTTCTCTAGTCCCTTTTTCGTAACGAGAAGATATTCGGCACTGAGTACATCATAGCAGTTGATATCGATTGCCCTCTTCAGATTGACGTTAGATACATTACGGCTTGCCAATATCAAATTCTTGTCCACCTTGTCTACTGCTAATAGTGTTCTTGCCTTGCCCACATTGATGCCTTTCAAGATTTCAAGGAAATTCTTTGTCTTTGGCGTCTCAAGCGTGAAGTCCTCGATGACCAGGATCTTACTTTCTTGTGCCTTCACGCTCAGGGATGCAAGTAGTGCCTTCATTCTTTTCTTCTTAGGCATTGGGACAGAATAATCCCTGGGTTTGGGGCCGAAGACTACGCCGCCGCCCTTCCAAATTGGGGAACGTGTGCTGCCGTGTCTTGCCCAGCCAATGCCTTTCTGGCGATACGGCTTTGCGCCTCCACCCCTGACTTCAGCTTTTGTCTTGGTGTTGGCCAATCCTTTTCGGCGATTTTTCAACGCCGCGTTTACTGTTTCCCAGAGCAAGGGATGATTTGCCTTTTGTTCAAATATGGTCCCGGCCAATTCAACTGTTCCGCTCTCTTTTCCTTCTTTGTCAAATAGCTTGGTTTGCATCATTCATCCTTTGTTATTATCAGATAGCTGTTGCGCGCTCCAGGAACCGCACCCTTCAGATAGAGCATGTTTTTTTCTTTTTCTACTTTAACGATCTTTAGATTCTTGACCGTCACTCGTTCATTGCCGTATCTTCCGGGCATAGTTTTACCCTTCCATATTCTGCCAGGTGATGTACCTGGACCTACAGAACCAATTCTTCGATGTGACATTGAACCATGTGTTGCTGGTCCGCTTGACCATCCCCATCTCTTCACGCCACCACTGAATCCTCTTCCTTTTGTCCAACCGGTAACGGACACTTTGTCGCCGTCGGCGAAGACTGTAACGTCGATTTTGTCACCGGTTTTGTACTTACCTGAATCGCTCACCTTGATCTCAAAAATGCGGGCTACTGACTTCGCCTTTGATTTCTTGAGATGGCCAGTTATGGGTTTATTGACTTTTTTCCTAGCACCAAAACCGAGCTGTATTGCTCTGTAGCCGTCGTCATTGTCGTCCTTGATCTGTAATATGGGGCAGGGCCCTGCTTCAATGAGGCTGACCGGAGTCAATTCACCGTTTTTCAGGAAGACTTGTGACATACCAACCTTTTTGCCGATTATGCCGATCATGATCACATCGCCTTTACTTCAATATATACACCCGCGGGTATCTCTAATTTGTTCAGAGCGTCGATGATGTCCGGGGTTACGTCATTCAATTCTATTAACCGTTTGTGAACACGCAGTTCGAACTGTTCACGGGATTTCTTATCGACATGTGGAGAACGCAGGACCGTATACAATGAACGCTCAGTGGGCAGAGGTACTGGTCCGGATATATTCACACCGAACCGCTTGACCGTCTCTACTATCGACTTCACCGACTGGTCAAGGATACGATGATCATATGATTTTAGTCTGATTCGGAGTTTATTCATTATTCGAGTATTTTAGTGACGACGCCAGCGCCGACCGTGCGGCCGCCTTCGCGAATCGCGAAGCGTAAACCCTGCTCGATCGCCACCGGACTGATCAACTCAATCTCAAGATTCGCATTGTCACCCGGCATCACCATCTCAACACCCTTGGGCAACTTCACAATCCCCGTGACATCGGTCGTCCGCACATAAAACTGCGGCCGATATCCATTGAAAAACGGCGTATGCCGACCACCCTCTTCCTTCTTCAAAACGTAAACCTCAGCATTGACACGATGATGCGGATTGATGCTGTCCGGCTTGCTCACGACCATACCACGATAAACATCATCCTTGTTAACACCACGCAACAAAACACCAACATTGTCACCCGCCTGACTCGAATCCAAAATCTTACGAAACATCTCTAATGAAGTCGCCACCGTCTTAAAACGCTTGCCAAAACCAACAATCTCAACCTCCTCACCCGGCTTCAATTGACCACGCTCAACCCGTCCCGTCACCACCGTACCACGACCCGTAATCGAAAAAATATCCTCAATCGCTAATAAAAACGGCTTGTCAACATCCCGCTTCGGGGTCGGAATATAACTGTCCACCGCCTCCATTAACTTCCAAATCGGCTCGAAAACCGGATCATCCACACCCCCCGAAGCCTGCATCGCACCTAACGCACTACCCCGCACCACCGGAATATCATCACCCGGAAACTCATACTTCGCCAATAACTCACGCACCTCCAACTCCACTAAATCCAAAATCTCGGGATCGGTCACCAAATCCACCTTGTTGATGAAAACAACAATCGCCGGCACATTAACCTGACGCGCTAACAAAATATGCTCCCGCGTCTGCGGCATCGGACCATCCACCGCACTCACCACTAAAATCGCACCATCCATCTGCGCCGCACCAGTAATCATATTCTTGATATAATCCGCATGCCCCGGACAATCAATATGCGCATAATGACGATTCTCCGTCTCATACTCCACATGACTGATCGCAATCGTTAATATCTTCGTCTCATCCCGACGACCATGCGCCTCCGAAGCCTTCGCTACCTCATCATAACTCATAAAAGTCGCTAAACCCTTCTTCTCTAATGCCTTCGTAATCCCCGAAGTCAACGCCGTCTTACCATGATCCACATGACCAATCGTCCCAATGTTAACATGCGGCTTCGTCCGCTCAAACTTTTGCTTCGCCATATCAAGCCTCCTTAACCT
>DAOVAN010000184.1 GCA_030671005.1 Caldifarciminota bacterium | reverse complement strand
ACATACTCAGCGCAGCGCACGTTTTCCACAATGCAGAACAGGTTTCAGGCATGATCTTTCTGCTCAGTTTTGGTTGTGGCGCAGGTTCGATCACCCACGAGGTCATCGACCTAGAATTGCGTAAGGACCAGACAATTCCCTTTCTGAAAATCGTGCTTGACGAACACACCGGAGAAACCGGGTTGATGACGCGCATCGAATCGTTTTTGGATATGATACAATTGAAGGAGGACCGGAAGTTTTGAAAGCAGGATTCCAGCACATGGGCAACTTGAACATAGCACTGGGAACACTACTCAGGAATATTGGATGTGAGGTTGTCCAGGGACCCAGGCCTAACAAAAAATCGCTTGACATTGGTGTGCGGCACGCTCCGGAACTGGTCTGCCTCCCATTCAAAGTCACTCTTGGTGATATGTTTGGTGCGTTAGAAAGAGGTGCCGATACCTTGCTCTTCATCGGTGGTGGCGATTGGTCTTGCCGCTATGGTTATTACGGCCGCATACAATGCTCAATCCTGCGCCGACTGGGATTCGAATTCCGGGGCATTTTCGTTGGCAATCAAGATGTAAAATCTGTGATATCTGAAATACTGCGTCTAAACCACTGCAGCTAGACAACTACTATAAAAAACTGGACGCGCGGCTGCGTCACTGCCTGGCATAAATCCAAAGCGGTTGAGTTAGCAGAGTCTCTTGCCCGTTCAATCAGACCGTATGAGGTTATAAAAGGCGCATGTTCAAAATTGTTGCACGAGTATCTGCGAAAAATCGACCGTGAATATCGGGTGTGTGGTCTCAAACGGATGAGAAAACAGATACGAGAGGATTTCCACGACATAGAAAAGACGGATGCACTCAGGCCAATAAGGATTGTACTAGTCGGCGAATCCTATTGTGTGATCGAACCCTTTGTCAATTTTGACATCATCGAATATCTCGGTAATCTGGGGGTTCACGTGGAGCCGTTTCTCACTGCCCACCGATGGCTCTTCTACCACGCCATGCGGATTAACGAAGACCGCAACCTCTCACGCAAAGAAGCAAAGGCCATGGCTCGACCATTCTGGGGCTATAACGCTGGGGGCGAGGACCAGCTGAGCATCGCCTACACAATAAATGCCGCAAGAACCGGATTCGATGGGGTCATTCACCTGATGCCGTTCAGTTGCATGCCTGAAACTGCTGCCTTACCTGTCTTCGAACGGATATCCAAGCTATATGATATCCCGTTCCTCAATCTATCCCTCGATGAACACACGAGTCCTACAGGTCTGCGTACTAGAATCGAAGCCTTCGTCGATTTACTCTCACACCGTCGCAACAAAACCATGAAGATAACCGAAAGGAATTAGAATGCAGTATTTTCTCGGTGTAGATGTCGGATCCATCTCAGCAAAGGGTGTAGTAATAGATGATAAGTACAACCTGGTGGCCGATTGCTATCTCAGAACACTGGGCCGTCCCATCGATGCAATCAAAAAAGTACTCGCTGATCTCAAACACAACTTGTCCAATTCCACCAGGATCGATGGTGTCGGCACAACCGGGTCAGCCCGCCAACTGGCCGGTGTCATGCTAAATGCCGATGTGATCAAGAATGAAATTATTGCCCATGCCATCGCGGCTTGCCACTTCTATAAAGATGTGAGCACAATCATCGAAATAGGTGGGCAGGACTCCAAACTCATAATCATACGTGATACGATCCCTGTCGACTTCGCCATGAATACGGTGTGCGCGGCTGGCACTGGCTCATTCCTCGATCACCAGGCAATCCGCCTCGGCTTACCAATTGAGGAATTCGGCACATTAGCCCTGGCCGCAAAAACCCACGTCCATATTGCTTCACGCTGCACGGTATTTGCTGAGAGTGACATGGTGCATAAAACCCAACTCGGCATCCAGAGAAATGACATAATCGCTGGCCTCTGTGATGCGATCGTCAGGAATTATCTCAATGTGTTGGCAAAAGGGAAAGAGATCAAACAGCGCATACTATTTCAAGGTGGCGTCGCGGCAAATGAGGGGGTCAGGGTTGCCTTCGAAAACACGTTGGGCACGCGGATCGAAGTACCCAAAGATTTTCTTGTTATGGGAGCAATCGGTGCAGCAATACTATCCTGTGCACGCGCCAACGGTGACACGAAATTCCTTGGGTTCGACCAAGGCGTCGATCAGAAATTCGAATCGCGCGGTTTCGAGTGTAATGACTGTCCAAACCAATGTGAGATCGTAGAGATGCTACGAAACCACGACATCGTTGCTCGGTATGGCAGCCGTTGTGGAAAGTGGGAGTAGCACTACCACCGTACTGCCAACTCCTTGAAATAACGCAAGGCACATCCCTGTAACATAAATAGCAGACAGCGTATTTTTTTGAAAAGCATTGACAAAGTAATCTGTAGCGCTAACATTACGCCGGAGGTATCATGCTAAGCATTATTATTCTCTTGGTCGGTATTTCTGGTTATGGAACATTTTCAATTGTTGCCATGGACCCGGAAACTGATGAATGGGGTGTTGCTGTAGCATCGAGAGTATTGGACGTCGGCTATATCGTGCCTTGGGTGAAGGCTGGTGCCGGGGCTGTGGCAACACAAGCCCTTTCCAATCCATATTTTGGACCGCGGGCGTTGGAGGCGCTAGGGCAGGGTAACACAGCCGCCGAGGCTTTGCAGCGCGTTCTCGAAAAAGACACAATACCCGAAGATCGCCAACTCGGTATTGTCGATAAGAATGGCGAATCCGCTTCCCATACAGGTCATACAACAAATGCCTGGGCTGGGCACAAAACCGCGCCCTATGTAGCGGTACAAGG
>DAOVAN010000069.1 GCA_030671005.1 Caldifarciminota bacterium | reverse complement strand
AAAGAAGGATATGCAGTGGGTGCCTTCAATACCTCCAATCTCGAAATCACCCAGGCAATCATCCAAGCCGCGGAGAACTCAAACGCACCGGTTATTGTAGCAACGAGTGAAAAGGCAATCAGATATGCTGGGATTGAGAATATTTCCGAAATGATTATTGGTATGTCAAAAAGAGCGACCATCCCTGTTGCCCTGCACCTCGACCACGGCAAGTCTTATGAAATCGTAAAAGAGTGTATCAAATATAACTATACATCGGTTATGATCGACGCCTCACATCTACCATTCGAGGAGAATCTCAAAGTGACAAAGCGGGTAGCAAATCATGCGCATAAACACGGCGTCACGGTTGAGGCGGAAATTGGCAGGCTTGCCGGTATCGAAGATGATTTGATGGTCAAGAAAAGTGAGGCTATTTATACTGACCCGCAGGAGGCAGAGCGTTTTGCCCGGGAATCAGGCTGTGATGCCCTGGCCGTAGCAATTGGCACCTCACACGGCGCTCACAAGTTCAAGGGTAAGCCTCGCCTGCGCATCGACATACTGAGAGAAATTACCCATACCGTGAGAATTCCTTTGGTACTCCATGGCGCTTCCGGAGTCAAACCCAAATGGATAAACCGCGTAAATAAATACGGTGGCAAGATGGAACGTGCCAAAGGGGTTCCTGACAGGCTCATTCGCGAGGCGGTGCAGAATGGAATCGCCAAAATCAATACCGACACTGACTTGCGCATCGGCTTCACGGCCGGCGTCAGAGAATACATCACCAAGAACCGGAGCGATTTTGACCCCCGAAAAATTCTCGCGCAGGCGCGCAGCAGAATTGCCGAGATCGTCATGGATCGCATAATAGTCTTCGGCTCCGAGAATAAGGCATGCTAACGTATCGTGTATCGCTTCTGACCCTCCTGACCGCCGTAACACTCATTCTTCTAACCTGCGGCGCACCGCAAAAGGAATACAGCTATAGCAACTTCCTCCTCGGGGCACCATGCAACATCACGTTTTATTACATAGGAGATGATGCTGCGAAAGAAATCATCGAGGTCATTGACCTGGAACTGACGCGCCTTGATTCTCTGCTCAACTATTTCTCAGATAATAGTCTGGTTAGCGAATTGAACCACAGTACACGGGTCAAGGCGCCAAGTGACATCATTTTTCTGGTAAGTTTCAGCGATTCTGTTTCCCGTCTCACTGATGGTCTTTTCGATATTACGGTAGCTCCGGTGCTGGCTACTTGGGGTTTCTATGGAGGGGAGAAAAAGCTACCCGCGGAGCAAGAAATCGTTCGCGCAATGAAGCATGTCGATTACCGCAAAGTTCAAATCAAAGACAATTCGATAATACTAAAACCGGGTATGAGCGTCGATTTCGGCGGTATTGCTCAAGGTTATGCAGCTGACCGCGCCGCCTTGATTCTCCGACAGCGTCACGTCAAATCAGCAATAATCGATATTGGCGGCGAGGTCTTGACGATTGGACGGGCTCCACAAAACAGACCATGGCGTGTCGGGATAAGGAACCCACGCGGCAAAGGCATTATTGAGACTGTAGAATTGCAGGATTCGGCAGTATCAACATCCGGCGATTACGAAAAGTTCTTCATCATTGATAACCAGCGTTATCCCCATATCATCAATCCCAAAACAGGCACCCCAGCCCAGGAATTTGCCTCGGTAACCGTATTTGCGGATAATGCCACACTTGCCGATGCTCTTTCAACGGCAGTCGCCATCATGGGACCAGTGAGAGGCCTTCAATTCCTTGATTCACTGGGCATGCGGGGTATAATATACTATATGAATGGCGATACACTAAAGAGGGTTGCGAACCGGTGAAGGTAGTAGCAAAATACTACACGAAGCAGAATGACCATATTGAGTGTCAGATGTGTCCTCATTACTGCAAGATCACGGCAAATAAGTTTGGGGTTTGCCGCGGGCGCAAGCATGAAGACGGTAAGCTCTGGGCTATCAATTACGGGGAAACTACTTCCGTTGCTCTCGATCCGATAGAAAAGAAGCCACTATACCATTTCTATCCGGGTTCACAAATCCTGTCGATCGCGTGCAATAGCTGTAACATGCGCTGTCCATTCTGTCAGAATTGGGAGATCTCTCAGGGTGAAGTAAAAACAGAATATGTCGCACCGGATGTACTGCTGAAAATCTTTAAGGACCATCCGTCAATTGGAATCGCGTATACCTATACCGAACCTCTGATGTGGCTCGAATACATCCTCGATGCAGGAAAATTGATCCAGCATGCTGGTGGTAAGAACGTGCTGGTTACAAACGGTTTAATCAATGAAGATCCGCTGTCCGAGATATTACCCTTAATCGACGCCATGAACATCGATCTGAAAACGATGAACCCAGATATTTACAAAAAAGCATTGCATGGAGATCTTGATACAGTGAAAAAGACAATTGAAACAGCATACGGGAATTGCCACATAGAAATCACAAATCTCATCGTTACTGGATTCAATGACAAGAAAGCTGACATCGATAAATTGATAGATTATGTTGCATCCATTGACGCGAACATCCCGATTCACTTCTCAAGATATTATCCTAACTATAAATACACCAAACCTCCAACTCCGGAAAAAACGATTGAGTATGCTTACGAAAAGGCACGCGAGAGACTGAACTACGTATACATAGGGAATCTGCCCGCAGAGGATGGTGCGCATACCATTTGTCCGAAATGCGGGAACATGCTAATCGAAAGAATGCATTTCCGGGCGCTCATTAAGGGACTCGAAGGCAACAAGTGCCGGAAATGCGGCGAAGAGATCCCAGTTATAATTGAGTAGAAAAAAGGGAGGATCATGGCAAGACGTAGATTGAGTCATATAGTCATAGGAATAATCGCCGGCGGGATCATCGGCTCAGCCCTATCATATCTGCTGAGCGGGCTCTTTCCGAAAGGACCGGTCAAGAATCTTTTCTTCAGCGCACTCAAGGTAGGGTTCACGGCGACCGAAGTGAATCTAGGATTCTTCGGTTTCACAATTGGTCTCGTGATCAACATCACTCTCCTGACAATAATATTCATCTTTCTCACAATGTACCTGCTGCACAAGTTGTAGTAAGGATCATCCAGGGAATTATGTTTACAAAAGGCAAACGTGTTACAAAAGATAAGAAAGTCGAAGTAATAAATCCTTACAATGATGAGGTTGTTCAAGCCTTGGGAATGAGCGAAGGCAAGGACGTTGAAGATGCGATTACCACTGCGCATAAAGGATTCAAAATTCTAAAAAGGATGCCGGCTGGTGACAGGGCGCAAATTCTTGAAAAGACTTCCGATATCATAAAGAAGCGCAAAGACGACTTCAGTCGTACAATCGCTCTCGAATCCGGGAAAACGATCAACGAGGCACGCGGCGAAGTCGATCGGGCAGCAAGTACCATGAAACTTTCAGCCCTTGCGGCAATGAAGCTGACTGGCGAGACGGTTCGTTTTGATCTGGCCGGACCATCTAAGAAGATGGGTTTCTTCATACGTGTGCCGATTGGTATTGTCCTCGCGGTCACTCCTTTCAACTTTCCACTTAATCTTTCTTGTCACAAAATCGGTCCGGCCATTGCGGCGGGGAATTCGGTCATTCACAAACCGGCAACTAAAACGCCAGCCTCTGGGGTCATGCTTGCCGAAACCCTGATCGAGGCCGGCTTACCAGTTGAGGGTATCTCGGTCCTCATAGGCTCAGGTAGCACAATCGGCATGGCTCTGGTCAAACATCCCGACGTAAAGAAAATAAGCTTTACCGGATCCCTTGAGGTAGGCGAGATCATCACTGCCAATTGTGGTATGAAGCGTGTGACAATGGAGCTTGGGTCTAATTCCGCGGTGATCGTATTCAAAGATGCACCGATCGATCTTGTTGCCAAGAAGGTGCGCAAAGGAGGCTATACTCTTGCCGGACAAGTCTGCATATCCATCCAGCGTGTATATGTAGAGGAAGACATCGCCGATGATTTCCTGACCGCTCTGTCTGACGAAGTGAAGCAGATTAAGTTTGGGGATCAACTCTTAAATGACACCGAGATGGGCCCGATGATTGACCATGATGCTCTCGACAAGGCACAGAAATTTTGTGAAGATGCAGTACAACATAACGGTACAGTAATCACCGGCGGTAAAAGAGAGGGCAACATATTCACCCCAACGATTGTTACCGGCGTCTCCGAAGAATCTCTGGTTATTCAAGAAGAAGCATTTGCGCCGATTGTCGCCGTCAATAAGTTTCGTACAGTTGACGAAGCTATTCAAAAGGTGAATAACACAAAGTATGGTCTACAGGCCGGTCTATTCACCAGGGACATCACCAAGGCGCTCGAGTGTGCACGTGCAATAGACGCTGGCGGTGTCCTCATCAATGAAATACCTACATTCCGGGTGGATAATATGCCTTATGGAGGAACCAAGGGTAGCGGCATCGGCCGAGAAGGCCCTGATTTCGCGATAAAAGAAATGACCGAAGAGAAATTGATAGTCTTCGACCAAATAATCTGAACCTTCACTCTCCGGCCACTGTCTTATTGAAAAAGTGTTATTTGCCCTGAGATTCCAGTTGAGACTCCAGTTCTTGGATTCTCTCAACGAGTTTCTCTTTCTCTCCCTCCTTTTCCTTTTTCCATATTCGGGTAAGCATCCCAAAGGCCATTACCATTACGATTACTCCCCACCATGGTGCAAACCAGCCGAAGATATTAAAAAGGTAAAAAATAAACCCTGCCAAGCCAAATAAGAATACAATAAGCACCCATAATGCCATAAATCCTCCTCTATATCTCTGTCTTGGCGTATTAATGTATTATATCAACAATTCAAGAATTGTCAAGAAATAAGGTGAAGGTTGCAGAATGTTGTGAGCAACTAAACACGGAATTTAATCAAAATGATATCACCGTCCTGCAATACGTATTCCTTCCCCTCGATTTTCGTGAGTCCAAGATTCTGTGCTTCAGTGAATCCTCCTGATTTCACAAAATCATTGTATGTCAGCACCTCGGCTTTGATGAATCCTTTCTGCATATCAGTATGAATCTTGCCGGCCCCATCAACCACTTTTGTGCCTTCTTGCACTGGCCAGGCCCTTGTTTCTTCACCCTTAATCGTATAGAAGACAATTATCGTCAGCTTATTTAGACATAGCTTAATTAGTCCGGGGAGACTCTCCGGGTCAACTCCCGCATCTTTTCTCAACTCCCTTTTCTCATCTTCGTTAAAAGCCGTGATCTCCTCCTCAAGCTTTGCCGAAATCTTGTATCCATCCAGCGCATCTTTGAATTTCCCCTCGTCATCGAGGTTCAAGACTATGATCTCTGGCTTGGTCGAGAGCATGGGCACATCCGCATACGTGTGACTGGGAACCTTTCCCCTGCTCAGCTCTTCTCTAACCCTTTGCAAACCTTGCAGTTCTTCACGAAACTCAACTGCCTTTTTTATTTTTTCGATTCGGCGTTCCACAATTTCCAAGTCGGAGAGAAGAAGCTCGGTCCGTACGATCGCATAATCGTCATTCGGCAATAGCTGACTCGAAGTGTGTGCTACATCAGCGTCAGCAAAACAACGCAGAAGGTGTATCACAAGGTCAACGTCGCGTATGTGTGATAGAAACTTGTTGCCCAGACCCTCTCCCTTGTGCGCATCTTTGATTAAACCGGCGATATCCACAAACTCGATACTCGCATATTTCATCTTAGGGGCTTTCGTGATTTCCACTATTTTCTCGATTCTCTCATCCGGGATAGCAACCATCCCGACGTTGCGGTCGATCGTCGTGAAGGGAAACTTCGCCACTTGTGCACCCGCATTCGTTAAAAGGTTGAATAGACTTGATTTCCCAACATTGGGGAGGCCGATGATACCTATCTTCATATTTTCGGAGAAAATATTTGCATCTAATCAATATCTCCGATATTGATAGAATTGATGTAATTCTGTGCCTTCACAAAACCCTCGCTTGCCAATATCCGGATACCCTTGATACCTTCACTCATGACCTTGGTCAAGGTCCTGCGTTCGACAGCGTTGAATCGACTGAGCACATAATCCGCCGCATCCATTTGGGGCTGTCCAATACCAATGCGTAAACGCGGGAAATTATGCATCTGAAGTGCATCAATTATTGAACGTAAACCTAAATGGCCACCATCACTACCCTTGCTTCTCAGCCTTATCTTGCCTAAGGGTAGATTAATGTCGTCCACGACTATCATGAATTTATGTTTATCTTTACGGAGAATGTCGTATATCGTGCTGCCACATTGATTCATCCAGCAGTTCGGTTTAATGAGAATCACCTCGGTGCCCTTTATCTTGAGGGTAGCACTTCTGTAGTGCTTTTTCCTCGAGAATCTCTTTCTGTAGGACCTTGCTAACCGTTCAAGGAAAATATATCCTGCGTTGTGTCTTGTTGAGCGATATTTGAGACCTGGGTTGCCAAGACCAAAGATTATCATTTTCCAGTCTTTGGTGTTTCTTTTGCTGCCTTCTCCTCCTTCGCCTCTTTCTTTTCCTCTCCTTCTTTCACTTCCTTCTTCTCTTCCCCGGCCACCTCTTCTTCGGCCACGACGGCTTCCTCTTCGGCAGGCGGTTTCACCTCAACTTCTAAGGCGCGTGGGACAAGAATCGAAACAACGGTGCTATCTAAGGACAATTCATACTCTATGTCAGCTGCTTCGAGATCCCTCAGATGAATCGTCTCGCCCAGCTCAAGGGCAGAAACATCAACATCGATATGGGATGGAAGCGCATCGGGCAAACACCTCACTACTACTTCATGGAGATGAATATCTAAGATGCCTCCTTTTTCAACGCCAGGCGCTTCACCAATGGCATGTATTGGCACCGTCGCCCTTACCTTTTCCTTCTTGTGAATATGTTGAAAGTCGATATGCATGAGTTCTTCGTTTAACGGATTTTGCTGTAGAGACTTTATTACACATGCATAACTCTTGCTGCCGATTTTAAGGTTAACGATGACTGTTTCTTTTTTTAACGTATCTAACACCTGTTTGAATTCCTTGTGGTCAACATATATTCGTTTCGTCTTTTCCTTGTGTCCATACAGTACAGCGGGAATTTTCCCTTCCCGGCGCAATCGTTTAATGTCACCTTTTTTCTCCCTCTCGAAAGTCGTGGCGGGTAAGTCTATTTTCATACCTGTACCTCCTTAAATAATGAACTTATCGATTCAGAACGATGAATTCTCATGATCGCCTTGCCTAGGAGACTGGCTACTGATAATATTTTCACTTTTTTGATTTTCTTTTCAGGTGTCAATGGTATCGTATCAGCAACCACCAGTTCCTTAATGCATGATTTCATGATTCGTTCAGGCGCGTTGCCCGAAAGCAGCGGATGGATAACACACGTATATACCGCTTTGGCTCCCTTGGCCTGGATTGATTCTGCCGCATCAACCATAGTACCGCCGGTGTCTAGCATATCATCATAGATTAATGCAATTCTACCCTTCACATCGCCAATAATATTCGCGACCATTGACTTGTTAGGACCAGTTCTGCGTTTGTCAACAATGGCGATTGGTACATCTTTATCCACGCGTCGGGCAAAAGCCCTCGCTCTTTTCACACTCCCAGTATCTGGAGCGACAACTATTAGGTTTTTCATATCAAATTTCTTGTAATAATCAATAAACACGGGCGCCGCGTAAAGGTGATCGACCGGGATATCAAAGAATCCCTGGATCTGCTCTGCATGAAGATCCATTGTCAATACTCTGCTAGCGCCACTGCTCGCGAGCAGGTCGGCAATCAGTTTCGACGAAATAGGCACCCTTGGTTCGTCCTTTCGATCTTGCCGAGCATAGCCAAAGTAGGGCACGACTGCGGTGACCCTGTCTGCAGAGGCACGTTTTGCGGCGTCAAGAAATAGCAACAGCTCAAGAATGTGCTCGGCAGGCGGGTGGGTTGATTGAATAATAAAGACATCTCGCCCTCTAATGTTCTCCTCCAGCTTTACCTTCAACTCACCGTCCGCAAATCGTGTTATCGTAGATTTACTTACCGGTACCCCAATGGCAGAAGATATCTTCTTCGCTAAATCATGGCTCGCACTTCCAGCAAACAACTTTATATCTCTTTTCATCAAACCTCCTTACAAAACAGTCAAAGGTTTATGGGTTAGGATGCTGGAAAGAGGAATTCCAAAGACTTACGCCAAATTCACATTACTACGCCCTGTTCCCAACACCCTGCGCCCCTTGTCTCCATTTCTCTCTGTCTCGCACTGGGGCGGGAGGAATTGAACCCCCATGCCAGGCTCCAAAAGCCTGTGTCCTGCCTTTAGACGACGCCCCACTAACAACTCGTCTGACGTTGAGCGGTTACCCCCAGACGTTACCTTTCTCAGA
>DAOVAN010000121.1 GCA_030671005.1 Caldifarciminota bacterium | reverse complement strand
TGTGGGCGCACCGATCAAAGCACGTGCCGGGCTCATGGTTTTCAAAAGAAACGCCGATACCTATTTCAACGGCCTGACCTATACTCTTGCCGGCGACACGCTGATGCGTGGTAATGAAGCCCTTCTCACTAATGTCGAGGCGATTCAGTTCAGGTATGGCATTGATACGGATGGTGATGAAGCAGTTGATTCGTGGGGTGACGTCAACAACCCACCGTTCAATGCAGAGTATTCAAGCAAATGGGCCGTCAGCTTCACCCTGGTCGTATCATCCCGAGGTATTGCTGGATATGAATATCCTTATGATTCAGTGACGATCGACAGCAACCCTCCCTACACCTACGTACTCAACTCTGATCAGCTCAAGAGGAGGCGTGCGATACTCAGTGGCATCGTCTTCCCTCAGAACCTGCAACCCGAGGAGTGATTATGAAAGATAAGAGAATTGATCAGCAGCCGCGCGGCATTGCCTTATTGGTTGCCATCGGTACAATGATCATCATTTTGATAATCGGTTCTATGGCGCTCTATGTCATCATTCGCGGCATGAACGTCACGCGCGGTCAAGCGCGATACGAGACAACCTATGAAGCGGCGATCGCGGCATTAGAAATCGGCAAGGCAAAAGCCGAAAGTTTAAATACTTATCTTAGTGCTCCACCACTCATGACCGACACTGTGCGTGTCGGTGCGTATGACGCGATAATTGTTGCCGAACGCACATCGGCTCAGGTCATCACCATGTCCGGTACGGCAATCAAATTCGCGCGCGCCATAGCCGGGCCAGGTGCAACACCGGCCTCGGGTAGTTACCGTACATACTACGTGAGCGCTACGATTATCGCTCGCGGCGGAGAAACAGTTGTTGTTGAGATATTACAGCGCTTCACTGCGAAAGCACAGTAACTTCTAAGGAGGAAGCATGAATTCAGATTCGTATAACAATACAGGAATTATTCTAAGCTCAGTCATTGTGATTTTCCTGTTGATCTCCGGCGCAACTGCTCAGACACACATAACCCCGTATTGCTGCGCGCCGCCGTTTGTAACTGAGGTGGTGGCACCCAACATTCTGCTTTCACTCGATAATTCTGGGAGTATGTATGACCGGGCATACGCTGCACTAACCACTACAATGGCGGACACGACGAGTTATTACGGTTATTTTAAGCCGGACAGCAATTATCGATGGAATGTAAACCGATTTGTGTCTGATCCAGCAGGCCCATTTCCCGGCCGGATCCTCAACTGGGCGTGTATGTCGCGGGCTGACGTTGCGAAAAAAGTGTTGACCGGCGGAAAAGCGAATGTCCTTGGTGCAAGAGCCCGTCTGGTAAGCGAAGGCCGATCCTCATGGACTAAGATCTATCAAAGAAACGCGCCAAACTATAATACCTTCACCGTGTCTCATGCTGGAAATGATGCAACCATCATCACTATGACCGCGACCGGTGCGAATCCACCGATTGCGGCCACGGCGACTAACCTGGCGGTCGTGGTCGATATCCCTGAACCAGAATATCGCGGGGTGCTCGACAAGATCGGCGACAAGGATGATGACCGGCACTGGGATGAGGACGCGCCACTATTCGGACTCTGGCACTATAACCATGACCGGGGCGGTTATATAAGGGATTATATTGGAGACCCCGACATCATAGATATGAGGAATCATATCAATGATATGAAATGTGAGAACTGGACACCGCTAGCTGAAAATTATTTCGAAATACTTCATTTCTTCTCCCAAGCCAATGCTTTTTACTTTAATGGCGATTATACTGAGAATCCCGGCGGCCTGCACGATCCATATTATGACAAGAACCTAAGAGACATGGTCCCCTGCCGCTTATCCTTTGTGATAATGATCACCGATGGTGAATCGACACAGGACCATGAAATTCCAGATTCGGATCCAAGCATGCCAAACTGCACAAACCTGCAGAATTACTGGGATGGGATCAATCCTCTCTTGCCTAGTATGGGTACTGATTACCTTGATGATGTCTGTCTGTACGGACACGTTAATGATATGAGACCGGATGTCGGTTCTGGATGGGGGAACAGAGAATTAGATGACGATCAATCTATCGAGTGCTTTGTTGTTTACGCTTTCGGCACCCATGGCTCTGATCTCCTCATGGATGCGGCGAAATGCGGCGGATTCACGGACAAGAATGGTGACAACCTCCCTGGTCCCGATTCCATTGAGTTTGACAAAGATGGTAATGGCATCCCAGACAACTATTATCAAGCGACAAGCGGTTATGACATTGAACAAGCAATCCTGAGAATTCTCGTGGATATCCAGGCGAAAATTTCTTCGGGCAGCGCTGTGTCCATGTTGAGTGTCGGCACCAAGGCGGGTGGCTCCACAGTCCAAGGACAGTTCTATCCAAGGAAAATATTCAACACGGGCGAGGTTTTAGATTGGATAGGTACCTGTCAGAGTCTATGGCTGGACCCGTTTGGTAATTTGCGAGAGGATAATCAGCGGGATGCGATACTCGATCTACAGAACGATTATGTTATCACCATGGAATGGAGTGGCTCCAATGTGATGGTGACTCGGTTCAGTGACATATTCGGCAACGGAGACAGTCTGGTCCAAGTAGATTATGTCCCCATTGAGGATCTCGAGCCGGTATGGGATGCTGGCAATTGGCTGTGGAAAAATCACAACCCGCCAACCAACCGAGAGATTTTTACACTCATTAATGGCGCGAAGACTGATTTTAGCCTGGCTAATGGTGGACAACTCAGGCCACGGTTGGGTGTCGGTTTGTCCCAAGCGACAGCCGATACGATTATCCAATACGTACGCGGCGAAGATTTCTTCAACGCAAACAAGCGCACACGAACCGCGGGCGGGATGGTATGGAAGCTCGGCGATATCATAAATTCAGGCGCGACTTTGATCGGTAAGCCACTCGAACGCTACGATTTCATCTACGGTGATATGTCTTATGCCCGTTACTATGCTCAATATCGCGATCGACGCCAGGTTGTCTATGCCGGTGCCAATGACGGCATGATCCACGCATTTAATGCTGGTATTGCTCTCCGATCATCGGACAACGTCTTCAGGCCGTTAGAGCTCGACCCAGCCGGGTACGATTTGGGAGAGGAACTCTGGGCATACGCTCCGAATAATCTTCTGCCCCATTTGAAGTGGCTCATGCACCCTGATTATTGCCATGTCTATTATGTGGACCTGAGCCCTTACATAACCGACGCCCAAATCTTTGCTGACGATCTCGTGCATACCGACGGCTGGGGTACTGTTCTGATCGGAGGAATGCGCCTCGGAGGCACGGCAATTCCCAATGACTTAGAAACCTGTCATTCTGCCTATTTCGCAATCGATGTTACTGATCCTCTCAATCCACAACCCCTATGGGAATTCACGGATTCTACTCTTCAATACACTGTTTGTTACTCAACCGTCGTCAAGGTCAGAGACAGCTGGTTCCTTGTGTTTGGCTCAGGACCGATCACTTGCGGCGGCGATTGTGCTCAGAACGGGAGAATCTTCGTTCTAGATCTAGCGACCGGCACATTACTTCGGACTTTTGTCCTTCCGGATGCGCAATCTTTCATTGCTGATATCTTTGCCTGCGATTGGGGCATAGACTACAATGTTGACCGCATCTATTTCGGTGACTGCCATTATGTAGGTGCACCAGTCAAAGGATGGCAGGGTAAGATCTATCGCATCCTAACCCATGACGAAATCGACCCCAATTTCTGGACAATGGATATGGTGATGGACATGGAACAACCGATCACAGCTGAAGGCAGTGTAGCTACTGATGAATACAACAATCTCTGGGTGTACTTCGGGACCGGTCGACTCTATTCGGATATTGACGAGAGTAATCCAACAAGACACCGCTATGTTGGTTTCCGTGATGACACTACCCATAGTACGGATTACACACAACTATATGATGTAACCAATGTCAGTATTGACACAAACGGCCTTGTGCAACCCGGCGACCTGCCATTTGATTCCCTGCTTTCTATGGTTGGAAATAGACTCGGATGGTACCGGCAATTCAGCCAAAACGGCGAGAGAAACCTGACGTCATCATTAGTGCTCGGTGGCGCCGTGTTATTCACGACCTTTGTACCAAGCGGGGATATCTGTTCCTACGGTGGTTTTGGTAACCTCTACGCATTATTCTACCGGACCGGAACTGCGTATACCAAGGCATTTCTCGGCGATACACTCGGCAATAACCGGATCTCACTCTCGCTTGGCTCAGGATACCCATCTCAACCCGCTTTGTATGTGAGTGCTGACCAGACCAAGGTCTTCATCCAGGTTGGTGGTGGAATCGTATCACCGGAAACCGGTATACCTGGATTGCCAAGGGCTGGCGTAATTCTCTGGAAAGGAAGATAAGGAGACCGACATGAAACATCTCATGATTTGTCTAGTCATAATGGCCTTGCCGCTCATGGCTGAAGAAATTTCACTTGGCATGGTCACTGGAGTCAAAGGTAATTCTCTCGTTCTTGTCGACGGGCTTGAGGTATCAATCGGTAGATCCATCAGATACATCAGTGAAAATGACCAGGCCGTTGATGCGACCTCGATCACTTTTCCGTTCACCGCATCTCTGATAACTGACACAGAACAGCCAACGAATGTGCGTGCACGGACGACCCTAGTCAAGATTCACAAATTCTATGATGTCGTCGATGGACGGCTGGTTGAACGGAAATCTCGTTAACATATACTCAATCCGGGGGAGAAGGTTACGCCTTCTCCCCCGGTTAATCCGAAGCATTGACTATTCCACGCTTTTACCTATACTTTGCTTACGGAGGTGACCATTGAATAGATACGGCGTGATCTTCTGTTTAATTTTGGCGTTCTGCCTTGTTCAATGTGGCGGCAAGAAAGAAGAGGGAGTTCAAG
>DAOVAN010000096.1 GCA_030671005.1 Caldifarciminota bacterium | reverse complement strand
AAGGAGTAGAAATGGTAACATTTAAACTAAATGGACTAGAAGTACAAACAGAAAAAGGGACGACCATTCTAGAAGTGTGCAAATTCTACGGAATCGACATTCCAACCCTTTGTTACTACGAAGGATTAGAGCCATATGGTGGATGCCGACTATGCCTCGTTGAAATCGGAGAAGGAGACAGGACAAAAATCGTGAGCTCTTGCACATACCGAGTGGAAGAAGGACTCACGGTTCGAACTAACACGAAACGTGTCGTGAAAGCACGCAAGATGATGATTGAACTACTGCTCGCCATGTGCCCATCATCGAAAACGATACAAGACCTGGCGTCAAAATTCAATGTGAAAAGAGTGCGTTTCCAGGTGCGCCATGAGGATTGCGTGCTCTGCGGTCGTTGTGTTCGGATGTGCAAGGAACAGATGCAATCAGGCGCAATCGGATTCGTAGAACGCGGCTACAAGAAGAAGATAATGACGCCGTTCAATATCCGCTCTGAAGCCTGTAGGCTATGCGGTGGCTGTATGTATGTCTGCCCGGCCTGTCAGTTAAGATGCCAGGGACCAGATGCCTCAACCGATGTATGTAGCGGTTGTCTATCATTGGAGCCGACGTGCATCGAAACCCATGACGACTACCTGTGCTGGATGGGCACCACTGGCGACTGCGGGACGTGTGAAGGACGGCCGGACCAAAAAGAGACAGATAAGAGATAACTGATAACGGATAACTGTATGAGAATGGAGAAACAAGCAGGACACCGAAAGCTCAAGGTGTATCAACAAGCACATAGGCTTGCGCTGGAAATTCACAAGATGTCTCTCAACCTCCCTCAATTCGAATTGTATGAAGAGGGGAGCCAAATACGGAGATCATCCAAATCAGTTTCCAGCGACATCGTCGAAGGTTTTTCCTTAAGGCACTACAAGAACGAATACTTACGTTATCTCTCTCTGGCATATGCATCATCTCAAGAAACAATCGAACATTTGGATTATTTATTTGAAACTGGATCACTCAATAATGAAGAGTTATACCGAAAATTACACAAAGGGTACGATGATCTCTGTGGTATGCTTTTTAATCTGATCCAGGCTGTGCACGAAAAACATAAAACAAAGATATTTAACAAATACACTGGTGACTGATAGAACATCTTTGATCAGTCATCTGTTATCGATCATCAGTTATCAGTAACGAAAGGAGAAAAACATGCCTTCATTATCAAGAATGAATGCTTCAGCAGCAACATTAACGAAGAATAGAACAGAAGACTCGATCGTTCCGTTGAGCGGAATGTGCGTCACCTGCGTTGACGGTTGTATCGGTATGTGTGAAATCGGTAAGTCTGCATATCGCGGCCATGAGGTAATATACCCACAACCATTTGGCATTCTCACCGCGGCCGCCGAGAAGAACTACCCGGTTGATTATTCTCATTTCAACATTATGGGTACTGCTGTCGGTGCCGTCGGGATCGAAGCCGATCCGGACAAGGCGATATTTCCAAACGTAAACATCGAACAGCGATTTGGCGCGAATGACGGAATCAAGCTCAAGTTCCCCATGGTCGTTCCTGGGTTAGGATCAACTAACATAGCCAAGAATAACTGGGCAGGACTGGCAATCGGTACCGCTCTGTCCGGAGCCATGCTGACAATCGGTGAGAATGTCGTCGCCATGGATATGAAGAGTGAAATCAAGAATGGAAAAATCCTCAAGGCGCCGGATTTAGAAAATCGCGTGAAACTGTACAAAGACTGGCAGCAGGGTGGCTATGGTATGATCATTGTCCAGGCAAACGTCGAAGACACAAGGCTGGGCGTACAAGAATTTGCCATTCAGAAACTTGGTGTCGAAACAGTCGAATTGAAATGGGGACAAGGTGCCAAGGACATCGGCGGTGAGGTGAAGATAAAAGACCTCAAAAAAGCGCAGGCATTAAAGAAACGCGGTTACATAGTGCTCCCCGATCCTCTTGATCCTGACGTCATCGAGGCATTTGAGCACAAAACATTCACCGAATTCGAAAGACATTCCCGCATAGGCATGGTTGAAGAAGAATCGTTCATGAAAAGGGTTGAAGAATTGCGTAAGGCCGGCGCGAAATACGTATTTCTTAAGACGGGTGCCTATCGTCCGGCAGACCTTGCCCGAGCAGTCAAATACTCATCCAAAGCGAAACTCGACTTGTTGACTGTTGATGGTGCAGGCGGCGGTACAGGAATGAGCCCATGGCACATGATGAATGAATGGGGTATGCCGCCGGTTGAGCTCCACTCATTGACCTACTTCTACACGGACAAGCTGGCGAAGAGGGGCGAACACGTACCCTCGCTTGCATTTGCTGGTGGTATTGCGTTTGAGGATCAGATATTCAAGGCACTGGCATTGGGTGCTCCGTACTCGAAAATTGTTGGTATGGCACGAGGACCACTCTGTGCGGCCATGGTCGGTAAAACCATTGGCAAGAAAATCGATGAAGACGAAATACCAGTATTCGTTGAAAGATTCGGGAACAAGAAGGAAGAGATTTTCGTCACCGCGTCGAAACTGAAGAAAGAAATGGGTAAGGATTTCGACCGCATACCGACTGGTGCACTTGGTGTCTACACCTATGTCGAACGAATGGCACAAGGGCTGAAACAACTGATGACCGGCAACCGAAAATTCGCCTTGAAGCACATCAGCCGCGATGACATCGCATCACTGACCAAAGATGCGGCTAACATATCAGAGATTCCCTATGTAATGGATGTCGATAAGGAAGAGGTTGAAAAGATTTTGAACGGATAACTTTTAACAGATAACTGATAACAGATATCAGATAACAGCATCAGTCATCGGTTATCAGTTATCGGTGATTACTCGGGCTTGGTCTTTTCCTGAACCATATTCTTGAATATCTTTGAAGGACGGAAGAATGGCACATACCGGTCCTCAAGCGTGTAGAACTTACCGCTTTTGGGTGCTTTCGCACTCCTACCCGGTCTTTTTCTCAGTTCGAAAGTCCCGAACCTGCGCAACTCCACTCTCTTATTTTGGATTAGGATGTCGAATAGCGTATCCAAAAACGTATCAATCAGCTTTTCGATATCTGTCTTAGTATACGCCGGGCCAATCTTTTCGGCGATTTTTTCAATCAAAAATTCCCTTCGCATCATTCCTCCTTGCTATACTGCTATAATTGCATATCCAGATCTTAATGCTGCCCCAATTAGAGGAACAACCTGTATGAAAAGTAACAATGAATTATATCCACACAGGAGCCCGTGTCAATGCTTTTCTCATGAAATTCTGTGCGAAGCATAGAGCATGAAATCAGGCTGACAACGACGAGCAAAGACCGCTATACGCCGATCTGCTTCTTACGCCTCTTGTTTTTCCTGCGTTTCTCCCACTCTCTTTCATCATACTTAGATACCTTACCCTTCTCGATAAGCTTGTGGAATTGCTTCTCCGTCAAGAGCTTACGCCTTTCTACCTTCCGTCGCTCACCTTTCTTTCTTCTTTCTTTCATCCTAGACCTCCTCGTTCATTTTACATAAGAGGCTGGCTTTGTCAATCCATTTGCCATTTTTTTCTTGACTTTCCAGAAAAACTAATTATCATTTTATTAACCAAGGAGGCAAATAAGTGGCATTCAACATATTTTCCCTATTTAGGAGTCTCAAGAGCCAGTTCATGAGCGATATCGCAATCGACCTGGGCACGCGTACGACACTCATTTATGTAAATAGCCGCGGAATAGTCCTCGACGAACCAACAGTTGTGGCCATAGATACAAAAACTAAGAAATGCCTGGCGATCGGTGACGAAGCAAAACAGATGCTCGGGCGAACGCCTAATGAGATAAAGGCAATAAGGCCAATGAAGGATGGCGTCATCGCGGATTTCGAAATGGTTGAACTATTGCTTCGCATCTTCATCGAAAAAGTCCAAAAGAAAAGGCTTTTTACGCGGCCCCGCGTCCTGATTTGTGTACCATCCGGTATCACCGAGGTTGAGAAGAGAGCAGTACGGGATTCTGCAGAAGCAGCCGGTGCGCGCGAGGTTTTCCTGGTCCCAGAACCCATCTCGGCAGCAATAGGTATTGGCCTGCCAGTTCATTCGCCAAGTGGTAACATGATCATCGACATTGGCGGTGGGACAACCGAAATCGCAGTCATCGCGCTTTCCGGAATAGTAACCAACAGCTCAATCCGTATCGCGGGTGACGAAATGGACGATGCCATCATTCAATACATCAAGAAAAACTATAATCTAATCATTGGTGAACAGACTGCGGAAGCTATTAAGATCAACATCGGTAATGCGTTTCCGACCGTCGAGGAAAAGGCCCACGAAGTGAAAGGACGTGACCTGGTATCTGGCATCCCCAAAACAGTGAAACTCACTAGCCATGAAGTCAGGGAAGCAATTCAAGAACCATTGTCAATGATCACCGAGACAATACGGCTCACGCTGGAGAAGACGCCTCCTGAGCTAGCCGCCGATATCGTCAACAACGGCATATACATGGCCGGAGGTGGCTCTCTATTAAGAGGCATCGACACATTAGTAAGGGAAGAGACCAATCTGCCAGTGACAACAGCTGACGAGCCAAACAAGGTCGTCGTTATCGGTGCGGGCAAAATTCTTGATGACCTGAGCAAATACGAGAAAGTTATATACACAATGAAGAGAGCATAGTTGCGCCGTCAGTACATTTTACTCTTCATTCTTCTATTCGTCATTTCTGCAATACCCCTCTTTCTTCACGAGCAAGCAAATCTCGTTTTGGCAAGGAACTTAGCCTCGGTCGTGTTGTTTCCGGTCAAGATGACAACACGTTTCTTGGAATATCTGACTATTTCCAATGTGCGTATAGAAACACTTGAAATCCAAGTAAACCAGCTCAAACTGGAGAACGCAAGCTTACGCGACAAACTCAATCTTGATACGACACGGCTAGAATCCACTGAACACACATTGCTGAAGGCGTCGGTGGTCGGCCGTGACCCCCTTAATATAAACGGCTACTTGTATATTGATAAAGGCATTGAACACGCGGTCTCACAGAATCAACCAGTGATATCGATTGATGGCTTTGTCGGCCGGGTCAAGCACGCCGGGCCGGTTAGCAGCATCGTTGAAACCATAGAAAACAAAGGCTTTGCTGCCAGCGCCATCGATGTTAATACAAGTATTCACGGCATTATCAGAAGGCAGACCAGTTTGATGTTCGACTATATCCGACACACAGACTCAATCAATGTCGGTGATTCGATACTCACCTCGGGCATGAGCGAGCTCTTTCCAAAGGGCATACTGATCGGCACGGTCCAACGAATTTCGGAATCTGATGATCTCTTCTTTAAACAGGTACATGTCGCACCCGCCACACAAATCAACCGCCTCGTCTCGGTATACATAATATTGGGTGAACACGAAACGAGTACGAGTGGCAATCCATGATTCGCTACCTCGTCTACTTCATAGCGCTCTATCTTGCTCTCCCGTTCAATGCCATAACTGACATAGTAGCAATCATCGTCTTCTTCATCGTCACCGAGGAAGATGAACGGTTCGCCCTCGTCTTTTCCTTTATTGCGGGACTCCTCATCGACCTCTACTATCCGGTCCGCCTGGGAATCAACACGTTGATCTATCTTACAGTCACACAATCATTAATCTATCTGAAAAAATACCTGATACGAAATCCCCTTACGACTTTTGCTACCTTTATTGTGTTTTATCTGATCAAAACAGCGCTCGCGAATGTGATCATCTCGTCTCCAATTAATCTAGCCCTCATCTTCTGCACGGTTCTGACATTTTTCCCGATGATGTTACTACTGAGCAAACTTACTTTCGGCATATGGATGAGAAAGCAGTAAAATTCAAAATCATCCGTAACCTCATGTTGATCTTAGCCGCAGTGATAATAATATGGAGCATTAAGCTTCAAGTATTCGAGGGGAAGAAATACTCGCGCCTGTCTGAGAAAAATCGAATCAGAATGAAGTACGCCACGGCTCCACGCGGAAGAATACTCGACCGCAATGGTGTAGAAATCGCCAATACGAGACCGGGCTTCTATGTATCCATCATCAGGGCTACAATAGACAGTGTTACCATCAGGGAACTTTCGAGAATCCTCTTCATGGACGAAAAAGCGATTATCGAAAAGAGCAATATTGAGAAGAATCCTTTTAAACATGTCAAAATTGCCCACGACATTTCCTATGAGCAGCTTTCGCTCATTGAGGAAAAAATCGAAGCGTTCAATGGTGTGGAAGTGGGCGTTGAGCCACTGAGGAACTACCCTTATGGCGAACTACTCTTTCAT
>DAOVAN010000042.1 GCA_030671005.1 Caldifarciminota bacterium | reverse complement strand
CGTGTTGTCTGGCTTTTGCCAGAGCCAGTTCTTGCCGCACAGATCGATACTATCTTGCGTTTTGATTTCAGCATTGAAGACTTGGGTCCCAGTAGCCAGAAATCTGCGCCCGCGGCCATGACCTCTGATGCTTTGTTCATGACGTAGCTATGTGGTATGTCGGAGTATGAGAAGACGACGATGTCAACCTTATGTTTTTTTATCAGACGAGCTATCTCCGTCTCGGGCATTATGGCTATACCACGTGGATAACCTTTACCAGCCAATTCTTTCGGGTAAAGTCGGTTAGCTATATTGGGTATTTGGGTTGCAGTAAAACAAATGACTTTGAAATCTCGATTGTTTCTAAAGAAAAGGTTAAAATTGTGGAAATCTCTTCCTGCTGCACCCATGATAATGACGCGCCGCATACGAATTCCTCCTTTCGACCCCTATTATAACCTGTATTGGGCATGAAGTCAACATTGCCGAGTGCTGGCGTGTATGGCTGTTTTTGCTCTAGGATCGAGTGTCCACTGTTTCGGGCGGGGTTTTGTGCCTGGATGAGGGGATGAATTCCCTATGATAGTGATTCCATGAAATCACGTAGCAATTCCTCGCACTTGGCGGCCTCGCTGTATCCGCACTCGATGGCTGGTAGGGCCTTTTCGAACTGCGTCATCCCAATACCTTCCGTGTTAATATCGAGCGATATTCCTTGCTGCAGATGCCTCATTTCGTTAGCGATCGCTCTCGAGACGAAGTTAGTGATTGTGGCTTCGAGCGTGCCGATCATAGTGCGTGTTCGGTTTGATGATTCCTTTTCTGATATTGTAACCTGCTGGTATCCAGTTCTATGCAGTACATTGACGGCGATTATATGGTGACCGCCGAGTAACTTTGCGATGCTTATGGGTAGACTGTTGCCAATGCTGTCGACTAAGGTTCGGCCCATGTACTTGTAAGGTATGAAGATGACAGGTACGGAGATGGCCGCCCTAATTGCCGAAACCAGCTCGCCTCGGTCAATGACGACCTCTTCGCCCGTGTCGATGTCGGTCGCAATCGCTGCATACTTCATGGGCAGCTGTTCGATGAGTCTGTGGCCAAGATGCACGGTTAGGTACTTTGTGATATTATCGCCGGAGATGAGCCCCCGTCTTGACAGGCAAGGTCTGAAAAGCCACCCTTTTAGCCTCCTATTCACACCCTGTGATAATCTCTGGAGGTCTTCAGAATTGAATCCGGCTGCGTAGAATCCAGCGATGAGCGCGCCCATGCTCGCGCCGACAATGAGCTGAGGTTTAATATGGAGTTCCTCCAGATACCTGATTACCCCGATATGAGCATAGCCCTTTGCGCCGCCGCCGCCCAGGACCAAAGCAAGCATAGATTATTATAACGATAATAGGCTGAAAATCAACACGGCGCGATAATCGCTGAAAAGTGCTTTGATTTAATGGATTATGGGGGAAACACATGGGTTATAGTCCCAAGAAACAATATTTTTCTTGACTTTTTTAGAAATATATACATAATAATTATCTATGACGAGAGAAGATGCATTCAAACTGTTGTCAGAAAGGTTGAAAAATAAGAATCTTTTTAAGCATTGCCTCGCCGTTGAGGCTTGTTTGAAGACATTGGCGCGTCGCCTTGGTGAGGATGAGGAGATATGGGCATTGGCTGGATTGCTTCATGATGTCGATTATGAGGAAACGAGTGCTGATCCGACTCGTCACGGCCTGGTGGGTGCTGATCTGCTAGAGAAAATGGGTCTGGAGGATCAGATAGTGTACGCAGTGAAGGTGCATTCAGGACACTTGCCACCCAGGTCGAAGCTGGATTGGGCCTTGTTTTCAACCGATCCCTTGACCGGGCTCATAGTGGCCAGTGCTCTCATGCACCCGGACAAAAAGCTGAGCGCCCTGGACGTCGATTTCATAGGGAGACGTTTCAAGGAAAAAAGGTTCGCGGCAGGTGCAAACAGGGAGCAGATAACGGCGTGCAAGAATTTAGGAATGGAATTGGATGAATTCGTGAAAGTCTGTCTTGAAGGTATGCAGGGTATCTCTGAGGAGCTTGGCCTGTGAAGAAGTTCTATACCTTTGAGAACGTGATAATCAATCTCAAACAGTATTGGCAGAAGCGAGGATGTTTGATTTTCGAACCCTATAATTCCGAGGTTGGAGCGGGCACTTTTAATCCGGCGACATTTCTGAGAATTCTCGACCGTAAACCATGGAACGTATGCTATCTAGAGATATCGAAAAGGCCAAGAGATGGGAGATATGCTCAAAATCCGTTGCGCTTTCAGCAATTCTACCAGTGCCAGGTGATCATGAAACCAGCACCGTCAGATATTCAGCAGATCTACCTCGAGTCTCTGGAGTGTCTTGGTGTAAAACTGAAGGAACACGAGGTACGATTCGTCGAGGATGATTGGGAATCGCCTACCCTGGGTGCTTGGGGTTTGGGTTGGGAAGTTTGGCTCGACGGCCTTGAGGTGACTCAGTTCACCTATTTTCAACAGGCAGGGGGTGTGGATCTCCAGATCATACCAGTGGAGATCACCTATGGTCTTGAAAGAATGACAATGATCCTACAGGACGTATCGTCGGTGTTCGATGTCAAGTGGAATAATACACTCACGTGGGGTGATGTGTATCGTCAGAACGAAGTCGAATATTCAAAGTACAACTTCGAATCGGCGCCACCTGATTTGCTGTTATCGCTATTCAACAGTTATGAAGACGAAGCTAAAAGATTGCTGGAAGAAGGATTGGTATATCCGGGTTATGATCACGCGATAAAATGCTCACACATATTTAATCTGTTGGAGGCGCGTGGTACGATAAGCATTTCGGAAAGGGCAAAGTACATTGGGCGCGTCAGGGCTCTTGCTAACCAGGCAGCAGAGTTGTACTTGAGGAAGAATGATGAGCAAGCAACCTTACCAGATGATTGATTTCCTGTTGGAAATCGGCTTTGAAGAATTTCCCCCCAGGTTCCTGAAACCGGCGGCTGAAGAACTGACGGCCAAAATAGAGAATTTGCTTAAAGAGAAGAAAATATTCTATCGTTCAATCAGAACCATTTATACTCCGCGGCGCATGGGTACACTTGTGCTCGGTTTGAGCCGCAGACAAAAGCCCCAGATTGTCGAGATACAAGGTCCGCCCAAGAAGTTCGCTTATGACGCAAAGGGAAAACCAACCGATAAGCTCTTGGGTTTCATGAAAGCAAAAAAACTGAAACCATCTGAGATTGTTAGCAAACGCACGAAGAGGGGTGATTATGCGTATGGTAGAAAGGAAATTACAGGTGCGTCAACCGAAAACATTCTGCACAGCAATATACCTAGGATAATAAAGAGTCTGGAATTCCCTAAGACCATGGTTTGGAATGAGAAGAAGGCTAGATTTCCACGGCCCATTCGTTGGATAGTCGCGTTGCTGGACAAGAAGCCATTGCGCTTTGATTATGCAGATGTCCAGGCAAATCGCTATTCGTGGCCTAATCAGCATTTTTCTTTCAAACCGATACGTCTTGAGAAACCGAGAGAATACATAAATTTCTTACGGCACGGCGGAGTCGTGGTTGATCCCAACGAACGGAAAAAGATAATACTCACTAGGTTAAAACAGTCAGTAGCAAAATCGAAAGGTAAACCTGTCTATAGTGACGCAATGATTGAGGAGATAAATTGTACGACTGAGTACCCAGAGGTTGTTATCGGTGAATTCAATCCACAGTATATGAAGCTTCCAGAAGAGATTCTTATGACTGTGCTGCGGGCGCACGGCAACGTTATTTGGATAAAGGACACAAACGAATTCGTGTATGTTTTCAGCGCAAAGAAGAAGGCGCTGCAAAATGTCCAGGCCGGTTACAGCAGAGTGATGGAGGCGCGTTTACAGGATGCCCTTTTCTTTTACCAGAATGACACGAAGACCGGGTTGCAGAGCATGCAGGAGCAGACAAAGGGGATGATGTGGTTGAAAGACCTGGGTACACTCCATGACAAGGCAGTGCGCTTGAGGGATTTTGCGGAGGTGGTCAAGTGGTTGCCAAGTGCTGAAAACAAAGCACTAAAACGGGCCGCGCTTCTGTGTAAGGCCGATCTGCTTTCGGAGATGGTAAGAGAAAAAGAATTCACGTCGCTGCAAGGTATCATGGGTGGTTACTATGCAAAGGCAAGTGGTGAGAGCGAGCAAGTGGCCAAGACAATAAGTGAACATTATCAACCAAGGTTTGTGGGTGATACACTTCCTAAGACTCTGGTTGGTGCTTGTCTTTCAATAATGGACAAATTAGACAATGTCGTTGGCGCATTCCTTAGTGGCAATCGTCCGAGCGGTTCGTATGATCCACTTGCGGTTCGGAGGAATGGCTATGCAGTGGTAAGGTTGCTTGACGATCGCACACTTGACATTTCACTCTTCCGCGCAATCGACAAGGTGCTGGAGTTGTACAAGAAGAAGTTCGACATCAGCGTCTTGACTGAATTTTTCATTGAAAGAATGACACGCTATCTTCAGGATAAAGGATATCGATACGACGAAATCAATGCGGTACTCGCAACTTGGCAGGGAAATGTGGCGGATGCGCGGATGCGCTGCGAAGCGCTCAAGGATTTCCGAGACAAGCCGGAGTTTGTAAAACTGGTCATTGGTCAAAAGCGGGTCCGGAATATACTGAAGGGCGTGAAGAAAATTGCTGTAATTAACGAAGAATTGGTCAAGGAACCTGCAGAAAAAGATCTACTGAAAGTGAAAGCCAGGGTTGGACCAAATCTCGCAGTGATGATTGATAACAAGAGCTATACGGAGGTTCTCAAATTATTGTTGGAGATGAGATCCGCGATCGATAAATTTTTTGATGATGTCTTGGTGATGTGCAAGGAGGTGAAGTTAAGGGATAATCGTCTTGCACTCGTCAATTCCATTAGTGCACTGTTCATGCAATTTGCCGATTTCTCCCAGATCGTCATCGAGGGAGGAAAGACGCAGGAGTAAACTATCAAAGAACTATTTCATAATCAGATCCAAGAAGATAGAATCGGCAGCCAGGTAGCAACTTTTGGCTGGATTGACCGAATAAGAAACCTGGGCGGTTTGATCTTTGTTGACCTGAGGGATCGGACTGGTGTTTTGCAGCTTGTTATTGATCCGCAGAAGTTTCCTGAAGCCGGGAGTCTTGGTCTACAAGACTGCCTTTATGCTGCAGGGGTTTTGAAGGAACGCCCTGATGGGCAGAAGAATCCAAAGATGGTAACGGGCGGAGTAGAAATGCATGTCGAGAGATTCGAGCTATTGGCGAAATCTAAGGTTCCGCCCTTTGTTGTCGAAAGTGATGTTAAGGCTAGTGAGGAGTTGCGCTTGCGCTATCGCTATCTCGATTTGCGCCGTGCACCGGTGCAGAAGAGTATCATATTTAGGCATAAAGTCATTAGTGCCATGCGCGAATACTTGAATGGATATGATTTCATTGAAATCGAGACTCCGATTTTGACCCGTAGCATGCCTGAGGGTGCCAGGGATTATCTGGTGCCATCACGTCTCTATCCAGGTAAATTTTATGCTCTAGCCCAGTCTCCCCAGATGTATAAACAGCTTTTGATGGTTGCTGGGTTCGAACGGTATTATCAGATCGCACGTTGTATGCGCGACGAAGATCCACGTCATGACCGACAGCCCGAGCATACACAGATCGATATTGAGATGTCTTTTGTCGATGAGGATGATGTATTCGGCCTTACCGAGGGTATGTTTGTTCACATCGTGAAAACAGTGCTGAATCAGGAATTGAAGATCCCTTTTCCAAGATTGCCTTATGAACAATCAATACGACGATATGGAACAGACAAACCCGATTTACGTTTTGGGATGGAGATCATAAATGTCAAGGAAGCTTTGGAGGAAAAAGATTTCCCGCCGTTCCGCGATAAAGGAGAGATCAGAGGATTGATGATTGATGAAGGTGGCGGTATTTCGAGAAAGAGACTAGACGAGATAAACGAGCAGGCCAAGAATGCTGGGTTGATTGGAGTGTTTTGGGCCAAAAGGGAAGAGAAGTATAGTGGCAGTATTGCGAAGTTGCTGGATGAGAATACCGCTGCAAAGCTCAGATTCGAAAGAGGGAACTTGCTGATCGTTACGGCTGGTGACGATAAGGTCTTTCCTTTCCTTGGTCAGCTGAGAAATGAGCTTGCTGCTGAATTGAATCTGCATGAGCCAGGGTTTAGGTTCTTGTGGGTGACTGACTTTCCGATATTCGAGGTTGATGAAAAAACAGGCAGGTTGGTACCTAGCCATCATATATTCACCCAGCCGCAAGCAGAAGACCTGAAATATCTTGAGAAGGAGCCCTTAACCGTACATGGTAGATTATATGACTTGGTTTGCAACGGTAATGAACTCGCCTCAGGTAGTATTAGGAATCACAACCGCCAATTGCAGGAAAAGCTTTTTGCTATCGCCGGGATGGCTAAGAAGAAGTACACAATGTTACTCGATGCGCTGGAGTACGGTGCTCCCCCGCATGGTGGTATCGCACCCGGGATTGACCGTATTGTCATGATTCTTGCTGGTTTGAAATCACTCAGGGATGTGATTGCGTTTCCAAAGACAACCACGGCACAGGGTTTATTAGAGGGAATTCCTGATGCAGTTTCCCCAGAGCAGCTCAGAGAACTTAAAATCAAATTCGACTGATTCTTTAAACAGTTGTTTCTCCCTTTTTCCGCTCGAGAACATGCAGAATCCAGCATCCTGACCCTGACCTAAATACCATATCTTCACAAGGAAGGGTTGATTTTTTTAGATTCGTGTATATCATTAAATAAAGGCTTTAGTCCCGATAGCATGGATATGCTACGGGATGCTGATTCTTGGAGCCAAATCGTAGATTTGGGCAAGAATCGCAAGGGCTCGATATTCAAAAGGTGACGTTTTTGGTAAAGGTAACGATGCCCGTTTCGTTTAGAGGATACGTCTTACGTCTGCCATAACGTAACCGGTCTACCTTTGACGATACGGGCCTCGTAACCGTAACCGCTATACGTTTCTCGGTTTTTAGTCAAGGAGGTGTTATGAAGAACATTAGGTGGCTTTTGTGTATACTGTCCCTTGTCATATTCGTCACTCCGGCTTATACGCTGACATCGAGAATAGGTGAATACGCTGCAGTTGGTCCAGATGATGTGGTTGATGATGACATCATTCTTATTGCGCAAAACGTCAAGGTTGAAGGAAAGGTCGCGGGTGATGTATTCGCCTTTGGAGAGACAGTGACGATAACGGGTGATATCGGCGGCTCTCTTTTCACTGGTGCCGCGAATATATTCATAGATGCGAAAAGTATAGAAGCAGTATGGGCAGCTGGTCGTAGTATTGAGGTTAAGGGTGTTATCACCCGAAACGTCGTCCTTACCGGAGGCAGCGTATGTGTCTGCGACGAAGCCCGCATTGGTAAAGACCTCGGAGCATATGCTGGGAAGTTCACTGCCGGGGGAGATGTTGCTGGCACCATAAGAGGCAGTGTCGGTAAGTTTGTGATGACTGGTAAGGGCGGCCGCGTGAAAATCAAGGCTGGTGATATTAAGGTGAAATCCAGTGCTCAGATCGCGGGTGATCTTATCTTGACAAGTGAGAGCGAACCGGTGATTGAAGAGGGTGCTACGATTCTAGGCGAGACAACGTTTGAAAAACCAGAGGAGAAAGAAGGCGGAGAATTCTTGTTTGCTATCGCTCCCATGATTGCATTCTTCGTTACCTTCTTGAAGATTGTGCTGTTCATCGCCAAGGTAATAGTAGGTGTTCTTCTCATTGCGCTCTTCAGTCAATGTGTGCGTCGGATTATGGATACTCTGATCAGTAAGCCTTGGAAATCCTTAGGCGTCGGATTCCTGGGGCTCATCGTGATTCCCATTGCCTCGTTGATAATGTTCGTTATCCTTATTGGTTATCCTCTGGGTGTTGTTGGTATCTATACGTACAGCGTGCTCCTTTACACCGCATCCATCTTTGTTGGCCTTGTAGTTGGTGAAAAAATACTGCAGCTCTTCAAAAAGGAAGGGGCGATTTCACTCTACCTTTCATTTATTGTTGGTTATGTGGTTTTACGTATTCTCGGACTGATACCTATCCTTGGTTTCGTCATCAGGATATTTGTACTGCTGTTCGGTGCTGGTGCACTCCTTCTCGGTGGTTGGTATCTGATGAAGGAGATGAGAGCGAAGAAATTGATATAACAGAATGCATATCCTTGTCGTTGATGATGAAAAGGCGCAGCGTGATTTGCTGGCTGGTTTCTTAAGAAATAAAGGCTACACCGTTTCAATCGCGGCCTCAGGGAAAGAGGCAATCGATAGGAATGTCACGACCGGCTTTGATCTTGCTATCCTAGACCTCAAAATGCCAGAACTCGATGGCATCGAAACGATCGAGAGAATGAAAGAAATCGATCCAGAGACGTATTTCGTAGTTCTCACAGGCTACGGTACGGTTGAGTCTGCGGTACGAGCGATGAAACGAGGGGCTTATGATTATTTGAATAAACCGCTCAATCTCGACGAACTGGAGTTGATCATCGAGCGCATTCAGGGCGAACAGATCATGCATCAGGAGTTGGAGATGCTACGCGCAGCAGTCGAAGACGAGTTCAAATTTGATTCGTTCATTGCCGATAGCCCCAAGATGCGCGAGATGCTGAGTGTCATATCGCGCATAGCACGTTCCGACTCAAACATTTTGCTCTTGGGTGAGTCAGGAACTGGTAAGGATTTGGTTGCACGCCTAATACATAGTGCGAGTTCACGTAAGAACAATCGTTTCATTGCGATATCATGTGCTGCCTTGCCCGAGACTCTGCTCGAGAGTGAGTTCTTCGGCTATGAACGGGGTGCCTTCTCGGGTGCCGAGAAGAAAAGGATTGGTAAGTTTGAGTTTGCACATAAGGGAACGCTATTCTTGGATGAGGTGGGCGACATACCGATCAGCACGCAGGTAAAGCTCTTGCGGGTGTTGCAGGAATTTACCTTCGAGAGGTTGGGCGGTAATATGTCCATAAAAGTAGATGTGAGACTCATCACGGCAACCAATCAGGATCTACAGGAAAAGATAGCACAAGGTACTTTTCGCGAGGATTTGTTCTACCGGTTGAATGTAATCACCATTCGACTTCCGGCGCTTCGAGAAAGAAGAGAAGACATCAAGTTGCTTGCGGAATATTTTGTAGAGAAATTTTCGAAAAAGTGCGGTCGTGATATAGAGAGCATTTCGCGGAGCGCGATTGACAAGCTGGTACGATATAATTGGCCGGGTAATGTGAGAGAGCTTGAGAACGTTATGGAACGGGCCGTCGTCCTCAGCCGTAGTGCTCACATCAGCGAAAATGATATACCACTCGAAGGTGATACTAAGCGAAGAAAGACGATTCATGAGTCATTGGCCGATGTAGAAAAAAACCACATTGCTGAAATACTCGATCAGACGAATTGGAATTTATCAGAAACCGCGGCACGGTTGGGTATTCACCGGAATACGCTCAGGATGAAGATAAAATCCTATGGCATAAAAAGAAAAACGCAATAGGCGCAGGATCATTTCATTTGCAGTATCACTACGTTCGCAAGAGGCGCAGGATCATTTCATTCGCAGTATCGCTGCACTCGCAGTAGACGCAGTATCGCTTCGCTCGCGAAAGTAATAGAATTATCACGTTCGCAGGAGATGCTCGATTTTGTTGCCATATCCAAGAGATGGACAAAATTGGCACAGGATCGCTATGTTCGAAGTAGCCGCATTCATGTTTTCTTGACATACATCTTTTTATAACTATACTCTGATAGATGGAAACAAAATACATCTTTGTAACCGGGGGTGTTGTATCGTCGTTGGGTAAAGGTATTGCCACGGCGTCAATAGGATTGCTTCTTAAGTCGTACGGTCTCAAGGTCACGTTGCAAAAGATCGATCCCTACATAAATGTTGATCCGGGAACAATGAATCCGTATCAACACGGCGAGGTTTATGTGACTGAAGATGGGGCAGAGTGTGACCTAGATTTGGGACACTACGAGCGGTTCTTGAATAATCCACTTACGCGCGACAACAACATAACAACAGGGCAAATATATTATTCGGTCATCACTAAAGAAAGGCGTGGTGAATATTTGGGGAAGACGGTCCAGGTAGTTCCTCATATAACCGACGAAATCAAATCACGGGTCATGAAGCTTGCGAATGCTAATAACGTCGATGTGGTGATAACCGAAATTGGTGGTACAGTAGGTGACATTGAAGGCCAGCCGTTCCTTGAGGCAGCACGGCAGATGAGATTGAGTCATGGTCGGGACAACACGATGTATGTGCACCTAACGCTTGTGCCCTACTTAAAGGCAGCCCGTGAGTTTAAGACGAAGCCGACCCAACACTCAGTGCGTGAATTGAGGGCGATTGGCATCCAGCCCGATATTCTTGTCTGCCGGAGCGATTCGTGGCTGACTGATACGGAACGCAAGAAGATTTCACTCTTCTGTAATGTCCCGGCGGAAGCGGTGATCGATGCGGTGGACGTTGAATGTATTTACGAGATACCGCTCGTGTTTCACAAACAGGGGCTCGATAGCCTGATTTTATCTTATCTCGGCATTGATGCGGGTGAGCCTGATTTGGAGGAGTGGAGGCTCTTCGTGGAGAGAGCAAAGTCGCCATCCAAAACCGTTGAAATCGCTGTCTGTGGTAAATATGTTGAACTGCGAGACTCGTATAAAAGCATAATGGAGTCTCTTTATCATGCGGCAGTGGCTAATGACGCGAAGTTGAAGATCAAGTGGATTGATACGGATAGAATGGAGGATGAGATTCAACTCGGGAATACACTGGCATATGTAGATGGGATACTAATTCCAGGTGGATTCGGCATGCGTGGGGTCGAGGGCAAAATCAAAATAGTGAAATACGCACGCGAGAACAAGAAACCTTTTTTGGGTATCTGTCTCGGTATGCAGTGTATGGTCATTGAATATGCAAGAAACATATGTAAAATG
>DAOVAN010000098.1 GCA_030671005.1 Caldifarciminota bacterium | reverse complement strand
AAAGGATGTGCTCTGCCCATGTTCTGAATTGCCTGAAGAGATCGAGAAAGACGGACATTGTTTTTGTCGTCTTTTCTATGGAAAAACATAGGATGTTCTATGGCTGATTCTACGCAAATGCCGAGCGACTTAGCCATGGTTCAAGATTCGAAAAAGAAAGGAGTAAAACATGAAATACATAAAAGACTACACAATAAAAGATGTACAAGACGTATATGATGGACCTGGAGGTTTACTCTGGGAAGCAGTGATGGGCGAGCAAATCCATTCAGGCGGGCCCGCGGCAACCGATTTCCTGGCTCAAAAAGCCGGCCTAAAGAAAGACATGGTCATCTGTGATATATGTAGTGCATTGGGCGCTCCAGCCCACCAACTTGTTTCGAAATACGGCGTAACCGTCAAGGGAGTCGACGCAACGAAGACCATGATACAAAAAGCACAAGAGAGAACCAAGGCTGCAAAACTCGAACACCTGATTGAATACTATGAAGGCAACGCTATGGACCTTCCGTTCAAGAAAGAAACCTTTGATGTAGTGTGGGGTCAAGAAGCATGGTGCTATGTCACAGACAAAAACCGCCTCATCCAGGAAGCATATCGCGTTCTCAAACCGGGCGGCAAGATAGCATTCACCGACTGGATAATCACTGGAGAGATATCGAAAACAGAGCTCGACCCGCTTTATGATACAATGTCCTTCCCATACATGGAGACATTCCAGGGCTACCAGGAAACACTCAAGCAGAATGGATTCAAGGTTCTTGAGGCGTTGGACCAAACCGAAGAATATGCTAAATGCTTTGATGATTACTACGACAAGGTGCATGTTGAGCTCAAACCCACCATCCTCGAAAACTTTGGACAGGATCTTTTCGATTTTGCCTCTAATCTAGTCACGATCTGGCGCAAGGCAGCGAAGGAACACAAAGTAGGTCGCGGTCTATTTATAGCTCAGAAGTAACTACTGACTCGCTCCCCACGTCAGTCTGATACAAGGAGTGACAGCAGCTCGCATCTATCCGGGCAAGTATTAATGCTTGACCGGGGCATTTGCTTTGTTAATATATGAACCTGAAGAGGAGGTTTTTTGGGTTTTGAGAACATAAGAAAAGCGGTTATTGAAATGGATGACCAGAAAGTCGAGCAGCTTGTTCATGAGGCTTTGGGGAAAAATTGCGAGGGGATTGATATCCTGGACAATGGTCTGATCGCGGGCATGAAAGAAGTCGGCAAGCTCTTTGCCCGCAAGGAATACTATGTACCAGAGGTACTGCTTGCTTCTGAGGCATTCTATGCTGGATTCAACATAATAAACCCGCTAATCAAATCCTCAGCACGTAAACCTAAAGCAAAGGTTGTTATGGGAGTAGTTGAGGGTGACATCCACGACATCGGCAAGAATATTGTCAAGGTAATGATGGAGGCATCAGGTTATCAGGTGATTGACCTCGGAAGGAACGTACCAACGCCAAGATTCGTAGAGTCTGTCGAAAAAGAAAGGCCGACCGTACTTGCCCTATCGAGTCTCATGACCACGACCATGGTACATATGGGTGATATCATCAGCGAGTTAGAGAAAAAGAAACTACGCGATACAGTGAATGTGATAGTTGGCGGCGCACCCGTGAATGAAGATTTTGCCAAGAAAATAAAGGCAGACGGCTACAGCCCTGATGCACTTTCGGCTGTACAGCTGATCGAAAGATTCATCAGTGGATAAAATATCAGCGGTCATAGATCATGAAAGACAATCTGCTGTCTTTCCCTTGGTATGTGCTGACCATTGCGCATATTTACTAAACTACAAGTTTTCTGAAGTTGCCACATGCGGGCAAAAACTTGCCGAAGTTCTTGCATACGGCTACGAACTATATCGATATGACATGGTCCTGGTGTTTTCTGATCCGTATGTCGAGGCCCAAGCCTTAGGTTGTCCAATTACATTTGACCCCTACCCCACCCTGCTCGGTCCCAAATCCCACAACCGGCTCGACCGGACGCATGAAATCGCCGAAGCTGCGCAAATACTGAAAAACAAAGTCGACGTACCCATATTCGTCTCTATCAAAGGTCCGTTCTCGCTCGCCGCCTTTCTCGGCGGCATCGAACACTTCCTGAAGATTCTGCTGAAAAAAGAAGAAGAGGCTTTCAGTCTTCTCCAGGAAGCAATGCAATTCCAGAACACGTATCTCGACACATTACTACACTTAGGCATTAACATTTTCATCGGGGATCCGCTTTCATCCTCCAGTGTCATATCGCCAACGATCTTCTCAAAATATGCCTTGGATCCAATCAAGGCTCTCGTGCAGAAAATAAAAGAACAGGGAGTTCTCGCTGGCATACACATTTGTGGTGACACAAATCCGATAATCACCACTCTCGATACAATCGGTGCTGATATTCTAAGTGTTGAGGATATAACGATAGCAACAAGGACCGTGAGAATGGGCGGTGTATCGACCCATACAATACTTCATGGTAATGCTGACCGTATTACTGCGGAAGTGAAAGACGCGCTCAATAACAGACCGCTCATATTCTCTACTTCGTGTGACGTACCGCCGCAGACAAACCCTGATAGTATCAGAACTATGCTCCAATCTGTTCGTGAATACAGCGGGAGTTAGGGTTTTCCGACAATGGACTTGATTGGTTACACGTGTTCATATATTCCCGTAGAACTGGTTTCGGCAACTGGTTTACGTCCCTATCGCCTATTACATGGCGACATTAATCTATCCAAAGAGGGCGAGAAAACGGTGCGTGTCGATGCCTGCCCACTGGTGAAATCAAACCTTAGTTATATAATCAAGAATAAGAACAAATTCGCTGCGCTCATCGGTTCTACGGGTTGCGACATGGCGCGCCGTATGTATGACGTCGCCGGCGAATTGACTGACTTACCAGTTTATGTGATAAACACGCCAAGAACAGACAATCCAACGATATACAACGAAGAAATAGACTGGTTGGTCAAACAACTCGAACATTTGTCCGGACGTGAGTTCAATAATAAATTACTCGCCTCCGAAATCAATAAATGGGAAAAAATACATTCCCGTTACCATTTTATTGATCAAATGAGGGCTGCTTCGCCATCTTTAGTATCCACAACCGAATTTCACCGCGCAATAGCGCATTACTATCAAGGTGAAATAGATACGAAACCAGAAATCACCGAGCATGTGAGCGACAAGCCGAGAGTATTTCTCATCGGAAGTAGCATAAGCTACGAAGCAAATTCGATCCTTGAACTGATCGAGCAAGAACTGCGCATTGTAGGCGATTTCAATTGTGGGCTGTCACGAATATTGAACATCAAAATAACGGAAAGAAGCCTCGCTGGCCTGAAAGAAGCGTACTACAACCAACCACCATGCATATTCAAGAGACCGAACGTAAAGTTCTATGATTGGATAAGAACAAAGATAGCCGCACTCGATTGTGTTGGTATTGTCGCCTGGACCCTGGATTACTGTGACATCTATGAATTCGAGTTGAGCACGATTGAAAAGAGTTTTAATTTACCGGTTCTCAGAATACGAAGCGACTTCTCCTATCAGAATCTTAGCCAGTTGCGCACGAGAATCGCTGCATTTGGAGAGATGCTGTGTTCAAGGATCTAAAGCCGGACAAGATAACGCTCAGAGAGTGGAGCAGGCAATTCCAGGAGATCGATGACAATACGATACACAAGTATCGCTATTATGGAAATCCTGAGTGGGGCATGTATTTATCACCGCCGGCCACGTTCATGGTCTATGGAGCCAGGGAATTGAAGCGATTGAAATTTGACAACTCTCTGGCAGCCCTCCGTCTGTGGGGTTTTGTTTTCAACGAATCAGAACGACTATTCCGCGCACGCCAGAGCGGCAAAAAAGTGATCGCGACCATGGGCGATTTGGGAACGATCCCTGTGATCGTCACCTCCTTTCCAGATTGTATTTCCTTCTACCCGGAGTGCACATGGTGGACCCCATTCTTCAACGAGTCTACGGTACTTCTTAACAAAGCCAGCGAACTCGGCATACCCGAAGCGAGCTGCTTTGTGAGGGCGACATTGGCCGCATTCTTGAAGAGAGCCTATTTTCCAAAGCCCGATCTGATTCTTGCTTCGACCGGTGCATCGTGCGACGACTACTCCAGCATCATGCAACAAGTGGAGAATTTGGGCTATGAATTCACCTGGTTAGAAATCCCATATCGTCGGGACTATAAAGACTATGCGTATAATTCCAGTAGCAAAACAGGCAATGGCAAAAAATGTGATGAACGGTTAGAAAAGTACCTTGTCAAAGAATACCAGAAAGCCTGGGAGAAAATGGTTGGATTGACTGGAATTAATGATCTCTCCATTCTACAGGAAAATATCAAAAAAACGAATGTCCTGCGGAGGCTCGTAAATAGTATCAAAGAATTGTGCTACGATGCAGATGCTGCGCCCTTTCCCGCTCTAGAGATGATGGCGATCGAATTTGGCAATCTCTACGCATATGCGGATTTCGATGAGTGGCTTTCAATCCTGCAAATGGTGTACGAAACAATCAAAGACCGGGTACGACGTAAAGTCGGCGTACTCAACAACAACGCCCTACCTATCGCCTGGGTCACGCCCACCGCAGATCCTCTTTTACTCAACATCATGGAGGACGCGGGTTGCCGAGTGGTCGCTTCCGAATACGTAATCAATCAGGCTATGGTCGAGATAGACCAAGATATCGATCCCCTTCACGCCTTAGCAAGATCATTTATCAATGCTTCCCTGATAGGTTCGACAAGAGCAAGAGTAGACCGAATCAAAGCACAAGTCGAGGCAGGACGAATCGCCGGTGTAATCATCACCAACATGTTGGGAGCATCACACTGTGCCATGGAAAGCCGCCTGATTGAAAAGATGCTGGACAAAGTACCGGTGCTTTCCATTGACGTACCAGCTCCTTCTGGTATCACCGAGCAGTTGAAAACAAGGATTGCTGCATTTGTGGAGACACTGCGATGCGCGAAGTCCTAACGCCCAGGGAAAGATTCGGGCTCCTGGTTATTGATGAGCAGCCTGATCGGTGTAATATCATACCACTAGTCACTTCTCACGCTGCCCGAGTCAAGGGTATAAAACTTAGAGATTACTACACCAATGGCGAATCAATGGCACGCGCTCAGATCACGGCATATGAACTGTACGGGCATGATGCCATTTCGATTTTTTCCGAGGTTGGCATCATCGCAGAAGCCATGGGCTCAGAATTTGCCTATCCAGAAGATGATTTACCAGTGCTCAAAAATCCCGTATTATCAAGAGTTGATATCGAAGAAGTTACAATCCCCAAAACAGCAAAGGCTGGACGACTATCCCTGTACATCGAGGCCATCGAATATGCATACGGAGCTCTGGGTGACAGAGTTCCCATCCTTGCATACGTGCCTGCACCTTTTACAACTGGCATGATGCTCTCTGACCCAAATGACTTCCTGCTGCAGACCATAAGAGATGCCCCGCATATCAAAAAAGTAATGGAAAAATCCTTGGCTGCGGCGATAGAGTTCTGCTACGATATTATCGATGCTGGCGGATTGCCAATTATCGTTGACCCACTTGCATCATCATCTGTCATTAGCCCAAAAGCTTACAAGGAATTCGCTCTGCCGTACGAGCGCAGGCTAATCGACTTCTTGCATCGCTACGACCTCGACGTAATACTACATATCTGCGGCGAGACTACACCGATCCTCGATCTGCTGCCTGATACTAATGCCGATCTTATTAGCCTGGACCGAGTATCAATTGCTCACGCTTTAGATAAATTGTCCAGAAAGATGCGCATCATTGGTAATTTTGACACTTCGAATCTTGCCTTTTCCAAACCCGGTGCAATCAAGGAAGGAGTAATGGAGATGGCTAGGTTAGGCTAAGACGCTCCAAAAGGTTATGTTGTGTCAACTGGTTGCGAGGTCCCAATCCAAACACCAGTCGAAAATGTCAAGGCTTTCATGAAAGCAGCAAGGGAGGTTGCGTGGTACTGGGGTTAGATGTCGGTTCGAGCTATACCAAGGGCATTTTATT
>DAOVAN010000128.1 GCA_030671005.1 Caldifarciminota bacterium | reverse complement strand
GTGGTGACCGGTGAAACCGGTGCTGGTAAATCGATGATTGTCAGTGCCATCGCCTCTCTCTGTGGCGCACGGATCGATGATGATACGATCAGGACCGGCAAGAAATCTGCTGAGGTGACTGGTGTCTTTGATGTTAAGCCTTCGGTCAGGAAGCGTCTGGAGCAATCAGGCATTGAAATGGAAAACGAGATGATCATCAGGAGGAACATTGAAAGAGGTAAGCGTCAGAATTCTTATGTTAATGACCGTATGGTGAGTCTCAACTTCCTGCGTGACCTTGCTCAGGGTCTGGTGGATCTTATCGGACAGTATGAGAATCAATCGCTCTTCCAGAAGAAGAATCACCTGGCGCTTTTGGATGCGTATGCGAGTTTACATGCCCTAAAGACGGATTATCAGGCTATTTTCAATGAGTACAAGAGCCTCCAGAGTAGGCTCAAAATGCTGCTTGAACAGATCGAAGCAAGGGATGAAAGAATTGATTATTTGAAGTTTCAGATCGATGAGATCGAGAAAGCACAACTGCAGCCTGACGAGGAAAAGGATTTGAATCTCGAGAGGAACTTGCTTTTAACGAGCGAGAAGCGCTCGCTGTTGACAAATGAGTTGATAGGGGATTTATATGAGCAAGAGGGGTCGGTGATTGAGAAGCTCTCAAGAATAAAGAAGTCTTTTGATGAACTCGCCGGCCTCGATACAGAGTTGAACAAGTACAATGAGAAAGTGGATGAGATTCTCTCAACTGTAGATGATATCTATCGTGCAATGAGCAGCTATGGCGACAAGATCGAATTCTCCCAGGAAAGACTAGATCATGTTATGGGCAGGCTGGAAACAGTGAGCACGATGAAGAAGAAATATGGGAAGACCGTTGAGGAAATCAATGGTTATCTGAAAAGAATGAAAGACGAGCTCGTAACGATCGAGACGCGAGACGAGGAGATTGAAAAGACGAAGAAAAATATTAATGCGGTTGAAAAGAAGGTCTCGGCTGGAGCTGAACAGTTATCTTCAAGACGGCATAAGGCTGCGGTTGATTTGGCAAAGAACATCATTAAGCTGCTGAAGCAACTGGGTATGGATAAGGCAGATTTTGAGATTAGGTTTTCCGAGACCGACGCTGGAGTGGATGGTAAGGATGACGTGGAATTCTACATTTCGACAAACCCAGGTGAAGAATTGAAACCGTTGAGGAAGGTGGCGTCGGGCGGAGAGATATCGAGAATAACACTGTGTCTGAAGACAATATTGTCTGACGTGGACCAGATCCCGACCGTAATATTCGACGAGGTTGATATTGGCATAGGAGGAAGGATTGCCGAGTCAGTAGGTGCTCTATTATCCAGGGTGAGCAAGAATCATCAAATCGTTTGTATAACGCACTTGCCGCAGATTCCGGCTTTCGCGGATAACCATGTTCTGGTTCAGAAGGAGATCAAGGCAAAGGCGACTTATACACGGATATTAAAGCTGGATGAGGAGAAGCGGAAACTGGAAATTGCGCGCATGCTGGGTGGTAAGGAAATCACGACCAAAACTGTGGAACATGCTGGGGAAATGCTGCAAAAGAGAAAAAGGAAATAGCTGTAGCAATATGGAAAAACAGAAGATGACTATTTCAAACGTGATCACGCTGTCACGCCTCGTGCTGCTACCCTTTATTGTTTATTTCCTGCTTACTGAGCAGCGGGTAATCGCATTTGTCATTATGTTGATTTCTTTACTATCCGATGGTTTAGATGGCTATCTTGCCAGGAGATTGAATCAGGAGAGTCTGCTCGGTAGATATCTTGATCCGCTATGCGACAAGATTTTCCTGGCAGTTGTCCTTGTAACACTGCTCTATATGGGAGCGGTTCCCTTATGGGCAGTAATAGTAATCGTGGTGAGGGATTTTCTTATCTTGCTCGGCAGTTATATTCTTTTGAAACGCAAAGCAGTTGTCGAGGTTTCGAATTCATTTGGGAAGGTCGCGGGTTTCACCTTTGGTGTGATGATTCTGGCATTCACAATAGATTTGAGATTGCTTGGGACTATTTTCTTGTATGTGAGTATAATAGCAATGACGTTTGCATTCATAACGTATGCGATGAATTATTTGAGAACAATGAAAGGAGTAGAATGAAGCCAATATTCTTTACCAAGATGGAAGGAACGGGAAATAACTTCTTGATAATCGATAATCGAAATGGTTATCTGACTGTGAATCTTCAGGATGTGAGCATCACCGATTTCGTTAAGAGTCTTGCGGATTGCCAATTGGGTGCAGGCGCGGATGGCGTAATTTTCCTGGAACAGTCGGCTGAGTATCCGTTTGAAATGCGGTATTTCAACCGTGATGGCAGTGAGGCTGTGGCTTGTCTTAACGGCGCCCGTTGTGTTGTCAGCTATGCCTTCCGGCTTGGTCTGATAAGAGATAAAGGGAAATTCGCCTCGGCATCGGGGCCAATTGGGTTTTTCTACAAGGAGGGAGGTGCCAGTGTTGAGGTTGCGCCACCCGTCGATGTGAAATTGAACTTCAGTTTTACGGTGAGCCGCAAAAAGTATAATGCCAATTTTTTGCGTGTCGGTGTGCCGCATTGCATAATTTTTGTTGATGATTACAGGAAGGTCGATGTAAAAACGCTGGGCCAGGCAGTCCGCAATCATAAGACATTCAAGCCTGAGGGTACGAACGTTGATTTCGTGAAGGTCGACAAAGATAGTATTTCTGTGAGAACCTATGAACGTGGAGTCGAAGATGAGACTTTATCGTGTGGCAGCGGTGCTCTGGCGGCGGCTTATATAGCGACAAAACTGTTCATGGCGCAGTCGCCCGTGACCTGTAAGACAAAGGGTGGTGATTTGGTCGTTACCATCAAAGACAAGCTATACCTTGAAGGTCCAGCCAATTATGTTTATGATGGCGTGTTCTACGTGGAGTAAGGACTCTTCGTCAGAAGCATATATGTACTAAGTAGTAAGTAGTATGTAGTACGTAGCAATAATTGAGAAGTTAGAATTGGGAAGTAAGAAGTAGGAAATTGGAAGTAGGAAGTAAGAATTGAGAAGTAGTGAGTAGTACGGTTTTTCAGAAAATAACGCTTGCTGCTACACGGTCACGCGTATCTTCAGTACGTCCGCAATCTTCGGCAAAGCCCATTCGAGGTCTTCCTTTTGAATGATTAATGGCGGGGCAAATCTAACGACCATTTCGTGGGTTTCTTTAGCAAGAATGCCCAGCCCCATCAACTTTTCGCAGTGTGGTCTGGCCTTTTCAGTCAACTCGATGCCAACTAACAATCCCTTGCCGCGGACCTCTTTGATTATTGGGCTCTCGATTTTCTTCAATTCGTCCATGAACCAATTACCCAAGTCATAGGCGTGTTGGGCTAGATTTTCTTCCACTATGACATCGAGCGCGGCGATGCCAATGGCCGAGGCCAGCGGGTTGCCGCCAAACGTGGAGCCATGGTCGCCCGGCTTGATGACGTCCATGATATGTTTATTACAGGCTATGGCTGACACAGGATAGAACCCGCCACTGAGTGCTTTGCCTATGATCAAAATGTCTGGTTTTGCTCCCTCATACTCATAGGCAAATAGTTTGCCGGTCCGTCCTAATCCGGTCTGAATCTCATCAGCGATGAGTAATACGTTGTTTTTCTGACATATTTCGTAGCATTTTCTTAAATATCCATCCGCCGGCACAATGACGCCGCCCTCGCCTTGAATAGGTTCGACCAGAAAACCAATGGTGTTTTCGGTGATTGCGTTCTCAAAAGCACGCACATCATTGTATGGGATAATCGTGAAGCCCGGGGCAAAAGGGCCAAATCCATCGTGATATTGTGTGTCGGATGAAAATCCAACAATTGTCGTTGTGCGACCGTGGAAGTTGTTTTCACAGACGATGATTTCAGCACTGTTCTGCTTTACCTTTTTCTTATAGTATCCCCACTTCCTTGCTACCTTAATGGCTGTTTCCACGGCTTCGGCTCCGGAATTCATGGGTAGGACCTTTTCATATCCAGCTAGCTTGCATATCTTTTCCAGGAATATACCCATCTGGTCATTGTGAAAAGCCCTCGAAGTCAGCGTGAGTTTGTCTGCTTGGTTTTTCATAGCCTGGGCGATTCTGGGGTGGCAATGCCCTTGGTTGAGCGCCGAATAGCCGCTGAGCATATCAAGATACTTCTTCCCTTCTACGTCCCATACCCAGATGCCTTGCCCCCGTGTCAGGACTACAGGTAAGGGATGATAATTATGCGCACTGAACTCATCGGTAAATGCGATATAATCTTTGTTTGATTTCATGTTGCCTCCGTATTGTAGCACATTATACAGAAAACAGAAAGGTTTTCAAGAGTTCGGTCCTGGCGACTGTTCTGCTAGAAAGCAATGTGCGATCGTATTGCTACGTCATAAAGGTGAGCAAAATTGACATTGACATAGCTGCTTTTTACACTATAATTTGTCAGTGTTTTTTATGCTGATTCTACTCATGAAAAGCGATTCTACATCGGTCGATACGCTGAAAACGTACGAAATTCCTATAATAATTGATTTTCAG
>DAOVAN010000058.1 GCA_030671005.1 Caldifarciminota bacterium | reverse complement strand
GAATAATGCCCTTATGTACAACCCGGTGCCGCCACAAATAACCGGGGGGTTTTTTCTATGTGCAATTTCATCTATTTTATGCTCGGCATCGCGTGCAAACTGGCCGCATGAGTAGTCTTCATCGGGCTCGACAAAGTCGATCAGATGGAATTTCGTCTTTCTTCTTTGTTCAGTAGTCGGCTTGGCAGTACCTATGTCGAGTTGCTTGTAAATCTGTCTCGAATCAGCGGAAATGATTTCACCCGAAATACGTTTCGCGACTTCGATAGCAAGATGGGTTTTTCCCACGGCCGTAGGCCCGACTATCGTGAGAATCCTCATAGCACAGAATACACTGAAGGGGTAATCACAGAAAGCACTGAATCATTAAGAGACACAGAATACACTGAATTGCCTTTAGTGGGTGCTGAAAACATGGAGGGCATAGAGCTTGGTATTTGGGTTTCGTAGAGCGTATTCGTGCACGAACACGAGTCACGAACTACGAATACGTGTTGCAATCTACAAGTAAACACCAAGAAGTACGAAGAATTGATAAATCTGTGGTTCAAAGATGATCACTGCGATTCCGCCGATTGCCAGGAAAGGACCAAAAGGTATCGGGCTCTCCCGGTTTTGATGTGTGGAAGCGATATATAAAATCCCCAGAAGGGCTCCGACGAGTGCGGCAATGAAGATGGCCGGTATGATAAAAGGGAAGCCAACGAAGGCGCCGATCATTGCGGTAAGATATACATCACCTAATCCCATCACCTCTTTCTTGTATACCCTGCCACCAATTACCCGGATCAAGAGGATCAGCCCGCCGCCAAAGATCATCCCGATGAGACCGGTCAGGAAATCGCCCTTTATGATTTGATATAGTATGCCAGCGGCGATGCCCGGCATGGAGATGATATCGGGAATTACTTGAAAGGAGAAATCGATGAAAGCGATGACTATCAGCGCGCAGAAGAAGAAAACGATGAAGAAGAATTCAAAACTGAGGTGAAAACGGCTAAATGCATAGACAAAGAGCAATCCAGTTAACGCCTCTACAATGGGATAGCGCAGTGCGATGGATTTATGGCAATTCGAACATTTGCCGCCTAAGAAGATATAGCTTACGATCGGAATATTCTCATACCACTTTATCGGTTTCTTACAGTTCGGGCAGAAAGAGTGAGGTGCTACGATCGACTTTTGTCTGGGCAAGCGATAGATCAAAACATTCAGGAAACTACCAATCGCCGAGCCAAAGATGAAAGCAAAAATAAAGTGTATTATCTGCAAATCTAAGCCTCACTTTCTTTTGATTGAAAATGCTTTTTAAAGGACTTCAAACACCAGCTGAAGTCATTAATGCAAACGGTGATGATGTCGAGTAGCTCGGTGTTGTCATAACTCTTTATCTTTGGCATCGCAATGGCTGCCCTTTTCAATCCGGGCACGATCGAAGACGATATCACGTTGTGCTCGGCGAGACTAATAAAGACGTCAGCGGTATTCAATGGACTTCGCAAGTCATTTTCTATGATGATATTGTTACCCACCTCGATCATCGACTTGGTAATACTTTGAAAAAGGTAGATGACTCTTTCAAACGTCTGCGTATCAAAAGCATTGAGTAGGTCAGCATTCCTTATCGCCGACTTTACTTCGGTGATATTGTTCTTGATGTTTTCGCTGAGGCGAAGAAAGTTATTCATGGCTAATTTTTTTCGATTATAGTTATCATTAAGAGAAAGTCAATAGATTTTCGAGTGGGCGTGTGTACAAAAAAGAAGAAGGGGGATTGCTCCCCCTTCATGAAAACAACTATCTCTTCTTCTTTTTCTTTGTCGTCTTCTTTTTCTTTGTCGTCTTCTTCTTTGTTACTTTCTTCTTCTTTGTTACTTTCTTCTTCTTAGCTTTCTTTTTCTTTTTTGCAGGCATTCTTACCTCCTTTTGTGAAATTATAATCATTATTGAAATTTTGTCAAGACCTGATTTTACGTGTAGCATGCTTTTTGAAGTCTGTTAAGCTATTGACTTGATTTTGAAAATGATTATTCTCTTATATGTTCGTTTTGTTTCTGTTGTTATTGAATGTAAATGATGTGCACGTCGCTGAGTTGGATGGTGTAATAAGTCCCGCAAGCAGTTCCTACCTGGTCAGGGTTGTCGATATTGCCGAGAAAGAAGAGGCGGTGTGTTTGATTTTCAAACTTGACACGCCGGGTGGTCTCGATATCTCTATGCGAGAGATAACAGAGAAGATCCTGAATGCCGAGATACCAGTCGTGGTATATGTAGCGCCTAAGGGCGCGCGTGCTGCTTCAGCCGGCGTTTTCATATTGTATGCGAGCCATGTTGCTGCGATGGCACCTGGTACCAATGTCGGGGCGGCGCACCCGGTGAGCATGGGCGGTGAGAAAATGGATAGTGTGATGGTCAAGAAGGTGACGAATGACGCCGTTGCTTACTTGAAGGCATTGGCCAAAGAGCGAGAGAGGAATGAGGAATGGGCTGAGCAGGCAGTGCGCGAAAGTGCCTCGGTTGATGCCGAGACCGCCCTGGACCTGGGCGTATGTGATTTGATGGCTGAAGATGTGAGTGACTTGATCGCCAAGCTGGATGGAAGAAAGGTCGAGGTAAACAGAAGAGAGGTCACGCTGCATACAGAAGGCCGTCAGGTCAAAAAATTGAAGATGACACTTCGTGAGAGATTGTTGTTGTTGCTGACGAACCCGAATATCGCGTACGTTCTATTATTATTGGGAATCTATGGTTTGTTTTTCGAATTGCAGAATCCGGGAATGATCTTCCCTGGAGTGGTAGGGGCGATTTGTTTAATCTTAGGATTTTATTCTTTACACGTGTTACCAGTCAACTATGCTGGTTTGGCTCTAATCATTCTTTCCGCAGTTCTTTTTATACTTGAAATATATATGACATCACAAGGTCTGCTTACGATAGGTGGCATATTCGCTTTGGTATTTGGTTCACTGATCTTATTCGAAAGTGATGTCCCCTATTTGCGCGTTTCATGGGAGGTAATAATGTTGGTGGTGATAATTGTCGCTGGTTTCGTTATTTTCTTGCTGTCGTTGGGAGTCAGGGCACAGTTTAGAAAGAAGACAACTGGCAGTGAGGGTATCATAGGCGAAGTCGGTACGGCCAAGACCGATATTAAACCAGAAGGTGGTACTGTCTATGTCCACGGTGAGTTTTGGAATGCAATCAGCGAACGAACGATAAAGAAAGGACAAGAAGTACGAGTTGTTGCCGTTAAGAACATGATCCTCACGGTGGAATCAATAGGATCTTAATAACCCTTAAGAGACCCGCCGATTGAATATCTTATTGCTCATTGCTTTTTTTGATTCTTTTCTATTTCCCAGAAACATCCTGTTCGAACACCAGTTCAATCCCGCATACCTTCACCAAGAAAGATTCGAGATCATACTTGCAAGTGAAACGAGATTTGAGTTATCCGAATTGCAAACCTTCGGGGTCTATTCGCAAATCAACAGATACAGCCTGAAAGCGGTCAGTTTTGGCAGCAATGTGTATCGGGAAAACTTCTTGGAGGTGGGGTTTGGATTTCCGGTTGCAAGAAAGTTCGCGTTTGGACTTCATGTTGCAGGGTTGAATACTTGGATTAAGGATTATAGTAACGAGTTTGCTTATACATTAAAGGCTGGAGGGCAATTCGAAAGTGATCCCTTTATAATAGGTATGTGGGTTAATAATCTCAACGTGCCGAGAGTTTCATCAGATGATTATGCACCGATTAGTTACAGCGTACGCTTTGAGTACCGAGCACAGAGAAATCTCAATTTCGATTTTGCGATACAGGGCGTTGAGGCCGAATTGCCATTCTACAACTTCGGGCTGACGTTCGTGCCCCATGAGATGGTTTTATTCGGCATAAGCATAAACACAAAACCGATTCTACTCCAATATGGTTTGAAGATAGCGCTAGGGTCGACGTTTCTTAGCTACTCAGGCAGCCGTCACCAGCAACTGGGCTTAACACATAATCTCGGTTTGGGTATCTCGCCCTGATGCTTCTCTTCTTGTTCATCATCACCATAACCGATGACATGATATTCAAGACCGAACAGGACATCGATTTTGAGTTGATTGTGAAAGATCTGGAAGACCTGCAGAGCCACCCCCTGGATATCAATAGTGCAACCGTTGAAGAACTTGCAAGGATTCCTTATCTGAGCTCAAACAACACCATAAGAATAGTGGAGTATCGCGACCGGCATGGTCCTTTCAGACAAGTCGATGATCTATTGAATATTCCCGGGTTTGACCGGATACTGGTCGAAACGATAAGCCCGTTTGTTACGGTCGGGATAAAGAGGGTTGAAGTGAAGAAGATCGCGGCACGGTTTCGGTCGAAAACAGAATTGCCGAGAGAAGAGCAATCAGCAGAGTACTACACGAAACTCGGTTTCTTATTTGACCAGTACGGCATTCATGTCGTTACCGAGAAGGATGCTTACGAGAGTCAATTCTTTGATCATTACGCAGCTGGTCTGTTTGTCGATGATGGGGTGAGGAAGTTTGCATTGGGCAAATACAATCTGGATTTGGGCGCCGGCGTCGTGCTGTCGGCAGTTGGGTCTTTCTTCCGGGGGATCGATTTTCGAATCATGCTCAATGAGCGGGGTTTGATACCGTATACGTCGGCGATCGAGAATGGCGGATTCTTTGGTGCCGCGTTTAGTGATTCATTCCTTGTCAATTATAAGTTGTTTTATTCGAATCAGAAGCTTGACGGCCGTATCGATTCTCTGGGTTATGCGCGGTCCTTGGACCCGTCTGGTAATCATATCGATTCTCTATCATTGAGCCGTAAGGATCAGATTAATGAGGAGATATTTGGCTACGATATCCGGTACCGGTGGGCGAACATGTTGATATCGAACCGTTCTTATCTCTGCAATTATGCTCCCGCTTTTGCGGCGACTGATTCACAAGCTAGGTTTTACAGTGAGAACTTCTTCATTACGAGCGTCGAGTTTAGGTATTTTGGGGAGTCTTTTGTGATGTTCAGTGAGGTCGCGCGTTCCTGGCAGAGCCGTGTCGGCGGGATTTTTGGCTTCAGTGCCGCATTCCCATACATTGATCTCAACCTCGCCGGGAAGTACTTCCCGGTGGGGTTTTATTCGCCTAAGGGAATTGAAGCCACGGCCAACCTTGCGGGCGGTGTGTTGGACGTAAAGCATCACTCACGGATCGTTGATGTCGGAGCGGTGTTGACGTTGGACAATAAACTGAGCGAAGATACGACCAGATATGATATGAAGCTGAGTTTCGCAAAGAGGGTGGGGATATTGAATGCCCGGGTCAATTTTCGGCGTCGCTACCGTGCCGAGCGCAAGGATCTCTCAGGTTCCGAGGTGTTGTTGCGTTTGAAAATCACCAGATTTCTGTTTTTTGACTTGCGTTTCGAAGAGAAATCAGTATATGATGAGCAGATAGAAAGTGGAATCTTCGGCGCACTTGAGATTGCGCTGGACTTTAAGAAGCTCGACCTCCGGGCACGGTATGGAATCTTTGATACCGACAGCTTTAGGGCGCGCATTTATGCCTATGAGATTGATCTACCCGGGATAGTGAACAACCGCATGCTCTACGGTGACGGTGACTATGGGTTTGTTTACTTGTCGGTGAGACCAATACAGCAAATCAAACTGGGCCTTAAATATTCAACCGTCCGTCGTGACTCGATTTCAGATACGCAAATAGGAGGACAGATTGACTTCAGATTTTAGTCCATCCAGGATAGAGCGATATGCTTGAGTGGGTTAGTAAGCAGGGCTTATTTTTGATTTACTTATTTCTTTTCTTCAATTCGTTGTTCGAAAGTCTTTGCCCGCCGTACCCGTCCGATGCTTTTGTGCTGGTGCTTTCGTTTCTGGCAGGCAGGGGCTATTATGACCCCTATTTGGTTTATTTTTTGACCGTTGCCGGGAGTATTACTGGTATCATGCTGATATACCATATTGGCAAAAGATACGGAGACCGCCTCCTGGAATTTCTCTCCAGATCTTTCTTGGGCCGGATATTTCCAGTGCGTATGATCGAAAAAGCAAAAAATAAATTCAGTGAGCGAGGGGATTTGATTGTGCTTCTCAACCGATTCTTGCCAGGAATGCGGGCGCCCATCTGCTTTGCGGCCGGTGTCGTGGGTATGAAGAGACACAAAATGTTTTACTACAGCCTGACAAGTGTGCTCGTCTGGAATGTTTTCTTGGTGACAGCCGGGTTTTACGTGGGCGCAACCTGGGATGAGGCATCAAGGTTTTTGAGAAATTACACGGTAATTGCTAGTTTAATACTCCTCGGTATTTTGCTGGTTCTCACAATAATCTACTTCAGGAAACGCAGCGCAAAATGAAGTTGATCCATTCTTCTAGAGCGTTGTTTTGAACATCTCGACCAGAAATCTGGAGGGATGTTGATAGCGCCCTTGGCGCCATTTCGGATATAACAGATATAGCTTTTTCTGAGCCCGGGTCAGGGCGACGTAACATAGCCTTCTTTCCTCTTCGATTTCTTTTTTAGAAGACATCTTCTTGGTGAGAGGAAAGAGATCCTCAGCCAGGTCAACGACAAAAACAACCGGGAATTCGAGGCCTTTTGCACTGTGAATGGTCATCAGTTTGACTGCGTCTCGTCCCCAGTCTACCAGGTCCAATTCCTGGATGAGCCGGATTTCGTTCAGGAAACTCGTTAGGTCCTGGGTCTTGAAGCTGCTTGCTAGGGCATGCAGCTCATCGATGTTGGCACCTTTCATGCCGGAGAGGTCGATGATGTCTTCAATGATCTTTTTTGGTCCGAGCATCTTTGCATTTGTAAAATGGTGGTCGTGGATTATTGTTGCGCGTTTTTGGTTTTTCTTCATTGTCTTGAATATGCTGTTAGCCCGGGCAAGAAATGTTTCAAGATCTATTTTTTGTGGAGAACCTTCGTCGAGGAGTTCTAAGTATTCGATCACGGGTTTCACGTCGGCGCGTTCGTAAAAGGAAGAGCCACCGATAAGAGCATGGGGAATGCGTGCCTTGATGAGGGCCTCTTCGTAAAACCGTGAGAGGTAGTTCATTCTGTATAGTATTACGATATCTCCATAGCTGATGTTCTTTTTTCGTAGGATTTTGATTTCTTTGGTGATGTAATCGGCCTCGTCCTGCTCTGATTTTGCGGCATAAACGAATACGTCGCTGGGGTCCGCACCGGGTATGATGGTTGCCTCGCGATGCATAAGGTTATTTGCGATTTCGATGATATCCTGAGCGAGCCGGAAGCTTTTGTTTAGGTTGAATATCTTCGTCCCTGTGTAGTCTTTGGGTATGCGGTATATGAGTTCTCTTTCTGCACCGCGCCATCCGTATATCGCCTGATCTGCGTCACCGGTGAAGAAAATACGGTTTTTATAAAGCAGACTCATCATTTTGTACTGCGCCGGATTAATGTCCTGTAGTTCATCGACGAATATGTAATCGAACAAGTCTCGATAATATTGTCTAATATCGTCGTGCTCTTGGAGTAACTCTATTGAGAAGAGGATGAGGTCATCGTAGTCCAATATGCTCTTCTCTTGTGTGTATTCTTGATACTTCTGATATATGTCATGACATGATTTTTCCCAGGCATTCTGAGGTTTGAACATTTGGGGTGTAATACCTCTTGCCTTGAGTGTTTGGATGAATCTCAGAACAGTGTTTATCCGGTACTTACCTACTTTTACTTGCATTTCCCGCAATATGCGTTTCGGCTCCTTAATAACGAAATCTTCGCTGATGTCCAAGCGTTCGGCATTGCGGCGTAGTATGCGAAATCCAATGGTATGGAACGTACCGAGCCAGAGTTCATAGCGGGAAAGATGCTTGTTTTTCAATCTCTTCCGGATATCAGTTGCTGCCTTATTGGTGAATGTGCATATTAGAATCTTGGAAATTGGCACGCCGCGCTCGAGTAGAGTATTTACCGCATGGGTGAGGGTCGTGGTTTTACCACATCCAGCCTGCCCCAGCAAGAGAACAGACCCGTCTACCGCCTCGAGTACTTCTTCTTGTCCTGGAGTGAGTTGCATGCTTGCCGTTTTCTTCTGTGGTAACCTAACATGCTTTGCGCCACGCACTGCCTTGTCTTTCTTTATGATCTTGTCTGTCAACTCTTTTGCGCTGAGGCGTGATCTGGGATTTGCGGCGAGCGTTGAGGATATGATCTCTTCTATGTATTCGGGGATGTCGTGTCTAAGGACGCCCGGCGCGAGAAATTTCGTTTTTTCTATCTTTCGCTTCAATCCCTCCAGAGTATCATCCAGGAACGGCGGTACACCGGTTAGCAATTCGTATAATGTGATGCCTAGGCTCCATATGTCCGATTTCTCGCTGAAACTCCCAGACCAGGTTTCGGGTGCCATGTATATCGGCGTGCCCGCGCTCGACGCCGATATCGAACCCGAGCGGATGAACTTCGCCAGGCCGAAGTCGGTTATCTTTACCGTGCCCGTATCATCTTTTGTAGTGATGAGTATATTCTCCGGTTTCAGATCCCGATGCAGTACATTGTTACCATGTGCATACACCAATGCATCGAGCACCTGGACAATGATCGAAGTTGACTGCCTAACCTCTATGCCACCCTCGGTAATGATATCACGGAGGTTATTCCCTTCGATGTATTCCATGACCATAACGAGTTTCCCCTCGATGATATCAATATTATAGAAGCGGACGATATTGGGGTGATTCAAGGAAGCAAGGAGTCTTGCCTCGTCTTTCAGCATCGTTACTTCCTCTCGCCGCATCCTGGATATCTTGAGTGCGAAGTTCTTGTCGATGATCTTATCCCGAGCCAGAAAGACATCGCCGAATCTACCTCCACCCAGCCATTCAAGTATTTCGTATTTGCCGAGTTTCTTTAGTAACACTATTTGGGAAAAGCAGACAAATGTATTATGTGGTTTTTGTGAGCGAGGCCCTGTCCCAGGAATCTATCATCCTTAATGGAAAACCGGCCTGATTTTTTCTTCTTTCTTTCGAGGGACTGCATGACGTCCTCTAGGAAATTGTCGACATCGATTTTACCTCGACTTGATTTTTGATACTCGATAGCGTCGAGTGCATAACTACGTATTAGTTTTTGTTCAAATTTTTGGTATGTCTTGGGGTCTGAGAAGATATCACATCCCAGGATCTGCCGCCCTGCTGTACCGACGAAACCAATTGTGTCATGATTCAGGCTACGGAAGTCTTCGAGGTACCGGCTGACCGCATCCTCCAGATTATCGTAGATGTCGTGCATAGATGAAGTCGTGGAAAGGGTCTTGGTTGCCGTCAGTTTGCGTTCGATTTCTTTCCAGACTGTTTTCTGCAAGCCGTTTTCTTTCCTTCCCGGGCGCGAGAGTATTGCGCGGATTCTCGGATACGAGCAGTAGCCGGTCTGGAAACCACCGATCTCAT
>DAOVAN010000035.1 GCA_030671005.1 Caldifarciminota bacterium | reverse complement strand
GCGAGCTGCCCTACTCGCCATACCCACCCCATCCCCCTCGCCTTTTTTGTCTGAACCGACGCCAAAAGATAATACGAAATCCCAAAGCCAGAAGAATGAGTACTGGTATCTCCCACGTTACCCGGTGCTCTTTGGCAGAGGTTGCTTGCTCAGAAAGTCTACTCCGTTGCGTAACGAAAAAGCTCTGGCGGAGCCGTCACCTCCTTCAGCATTTCCACAGCTTTCTGCACAATCGGATCATCAGCCACCCGCATCCGGTAGCCCTCTTTCAGACCCCACAGGTTTGTGAAGATCTCCTGCTTCAACCTCTTACGCAGCGCCGGTTTTACCTCTTCGTACTCCTGCTCCGTGAAATCGACGTCATGTTGCATCAGATACACGGCAAATTCTTTAAGAACACTTTCATCTACTTCGAAAGTCTTATCAATATCCGTGTGTTCGGAAGTATACTTAACCGCAAAATCAAAGCTCAATCCTTTGGTCAGGACATCAGTCTCCAGCTTCGAGATCCTTGCCGGTTCCATGACAATATCCGGGGTTATTCCTCCTCCACCATAAACCGTGCGTTGGAGTGGACCCAACGTGGTGAATTCCTTCTTATCCTCGAGCTCGGTTGTATCTACCCGTACTTCGTAGATATTATCTTCCAAATCATATAGGTCATCTTCGATCTGCGATATTATGCTCTTCTCGCCATCGGTCTCGGCTTCCTTCCTTAATGCTTGCAGTTCACTTCTCAGTCTGTTCACCATTCTCTGTTGTGCTGAGGTAACCCTTCCGTCCAGACCATCCCAATCAACCGGTTTATCGATGCTTCTCCCCGATGGTGTATACCAACGGGCCGTAGTCAGTTTGAGCGCCGTATTGTCCTCGAATGGAATGATATTCTGTACTGAGCCTTTGCCAAACGTGGTTGTACCAAGAATCAAACTACGTTCCCAATCTTGAAGCGCACCCGCAACGATCTCAGAAGCCGATGCTGAGCCGCCATTGACGAGTGTAACGATTGGAAAATCACCGTGCGAAAAAGATTTCTGTGACCTGAACACCCGCTCGCGCTCATTCCGTCCCTTTGTCGCAACAATTTCCTTGCCTCTCGGCAAGAACAACTCGCTGACTGTAAGACCCTCGTTCAACAAACCGCCCGAATTGAGTCGAAGGTCAAAGATTATCTTCTCAGCGCCCATCGCGAACAGCGAATCGAGTCCCTTCTTGAGTTCTAAGTCTGCAGTAACTGAGAAATTCCGTAAGTAGACATAACCGATGTTATCATCGACCATACCATAATACGGCACCGCATCCAACTTGATTACCGCGCGGGTTATTTCGACATCAAGAAGTTCGTCCATCAATGCACGCCTTATCGTCAGCACAACTCTGGTCCCAGGTTCACCCCGGATCTCTTTGACCACTATGTCGACGCTCTTGTCTTCGGTGGAAACACTATCTACCATTAGGATTGCATCACCGGGTAATAGACCGGACCGGTACGCAGGCGTACCCTCCAAAGGCGATATGATAGTGACCTGCTCATTACGCTTACCAATGGTTGCCCCGATGCCACCGAATTCACCCCTGGTTGATTCCAACAGTGCAGCGTAATCCGTCTTATCCAAGTAATCGGTGTGTGGATCCTCCAGTGCGTCGATCATACCATCAATAGCGCCCATAACAAGACTATCAGAACCAATCTTTGTTACGTAATTGTCTTGTAGCTCCTTGAGGATCTTATTAAAAACGCGCAGCATCGCATAAGTATCAGGGGCTGCCCACAGTCTCTGCCCAATGAATATCCCGCAGACCAAAGATATTAGCACCAAGAATATAAAAGCCTTCTTCATATTTTGCACCCCTTTCTCTTCAAAAGTTCCTTCACAAGGTGGATTACTTCGTCGTGTATTACATCCACTGTTTTCTCTCCATCAAGTATTTTGAAACGTTTTTTTGAACGTGCGGCTAGAGCTCTGTAGCCCTGACGCACGTTCTGGTGATAACCTTCTGCCTCGGTTTCCATCCTATCATTAAACTTACCCCTCTCCATTCGTCTTGTTGCATCGATATCAACAAGAAATGTCAAATCCGGTTTTATGCCCGCGGCGGCGAATCGGTTGAAAATGGATATCAGCCGTCGAGGTAACTGACGCCCGTAACATTGGTATGCAAAGGTAGAGTCAGAGAATCGATCGGTTACGACGACCTTCTTTTCTCGCAGCGCAGGGAGGATTTTTTCATATGTCACCTGACTGCGTGCCGCCAAGAACAGCAATACTTCACACTTTGCATGCATCTCACGATATTCTTTATCAAGCAGAATCTCTCGTATTTTCTCACCGATCTTTGTGGTCCCGGGGTCTCTAACAAAAATGTATGGTATCCTACTCTTTTGAAGCCAGTCCGCGAGTGCCTGAGCCTGGGTCGTCTTTCCCGACCCCTCAACACCTTCGAAACTTATAAATACACCGCGTTTGGCACCATGCATCAAAAACTTACTCTATTTCCGTCTCTTGCCTTTTCCGTACTTATTGATGTACTTCTCGGTCTTCTCACGACATATGTAATCAGGATACTGCACCGGTGGTGACTTAAAGAAATAGCTGGAAGGTGCGGCAATTGCACCGCTCAGCTTGTTCTCAAGAGCCAATTTTGCACATCTTATCGCATCAATGACAACACCGGCCGAGTTCGGGGAATCCCAAACCTCAAGTTTCAGCTCGATGTTGAGCGGTACATCCCCGAAAGTGCGGCCTTCGAGTCTCATGTGCGCCCACTTACGGTCTTTAAGCCATGCGACGTAATCTGATGGGCCAATATAGACATTATCCTTTCCGATGTCGAATTTCAAAAGAGAAGTTACGGCTCTCGTTTTCGACACCTTTTTCGAAACTAGTCTTGACCGTTCTAACATGTTCAGAAAATCCGTGTTGCCACCAACATTGAGCTGTGATGTCCGTTCGAGCTTAACACCTCGATCATTGAAGAGGTTAACCAGAACGCGATGCAGTATCGTCGCACCAACCTGTGACTTGATATCATCACCGAGCACGGGCAGACCCTTTTCGACAAAACGCTTCTGCCAGTACTTCTCGCTCGCAATAAAGACCGGGATACAGTTGATGAATGCGCAACCCGCTGTTAAGACCTGCTCGACATACCACTTTGTTGCCTCTTCACTCCCTACCGGGAGAAAGTTAATAACCACGTCAGTTTTCGTCTCACGCAGCAAGCCCACAATATCAGCGGTTGGTCCAGGCGCTTTCTGTATTATTTGCGACAAATAGTAACCCAGGCCGTCATGGGTCATGCCCCTTACGACCGGAACATTCAACTTCGGTACATCGCAAAACCTATATGTGTTATTTGGCTTCGTATATATCGCCTCAGCCAAATCCTTTCCCACCTTATTCTTGTCGATATCAATACCAAAAGAAAACTCAATATCACCAACGTGATAGCCACCCAGCCGCGTGTGCATAATTCCCGGAATCATGTTCCCTTCTTTGGCATTCTTGTAATATGTAACTCCCTGCACCAAACTAGAAGAACAATTTCCGACGCCAATGATTGCGACTCTGACTTTAGCCATTGATCCTCCTTATAGCTATTCTACATCTTTTACAGAAAAAGTCAAGATTGACAATGTAGCCATTATGAATATTATTACTCTGCCGGTACAGTCGTTCATCGCGATATATCGCATGATTTTTCATATTTTTGGATAGAGTAGAAGCAAACGGGAGGTCTAATGGCAAGAATATTGAGTGGTAAAGAACTGGCCGCAAAAATGCGCCAGGAAATGCAGACTGAATTGACTGAGCTGAAGAGTAAGCATAATCTGGTACCATCTCTGTCAGTAATCCTCGTCGGCGATGACCCGGGATCGATATCGTATGTAAAAGGCAAGGAAAAGGCCTGCGCCTATGTCGGAATCAACGTGCAAAAATACAAGTTTGATGCAGATTACCCCCAAGCAGACCTACTGAAACTGATCACTGATCTGAACAACAACCCTGATGTCAATGGCATCCTCGTTCAATTGCCGCTCCCAGACCATATCAATGAAGAAAAGGTATTATACGCAATCGACCCGGAAAAGGATGTTGACGGGTTCCATCCCATCAATGTTGGACGGCTCATGATCGGCGCGCCCGGCTATATTCCGGGCACCCCGCATGGCATTCAGCAACTGCTGCTGCGCAACGACATCGATATCTCGGGAAAACACGTAGTGATCGTCGGTCGGAGCAACATCGTGGGCAAACCACTGGCTTTGTTACTCGTGCAAAAGAAGCCCGGGGCCAATGCCACGATCACAATGTGCCATACCGGCACTAGAAACATATCGGATTTCACAAAACTAGCTGACATTCTTGTCGTCGCGACCGGAAGACCGCACACGGTCAACGCAGAAATGGTCAAAGAGGGGGTCGTCGTTATTGATGTCGGGGTGAACCGGATTGAAGACAGCACTAAGAAAAGCGGCTATCGGCTCATCGGCGACGTAGAATTCGAAGAAGTCAGCGCTAAGGCTAGTGCCATCTCTCCGGTACCGGGCGGCGTCGGACCGATGACAATAACCATGCTTTTGCACAACGTGATCCAAGCCGCGAAAAAGCAAAAAGGCATTTCTAAAATATGATCACATTCAAAACAGTTGAATACGACGAGAGTCAGAACCGGTTAGTGATTCTGGATCAGACGAAACTACCTGAAGAAGAAGTATATTTGACCCTCAAGACAGCAGAAGACGTTTACCACGCCATCACGAACATGAATCTCCGCGGTGCACCATTGATCGGAGTAGCAGCTGCTTACGGTGTAGTGCTAGCAGCACACAGGGGTAACCCGGTGAGTGCAGGAAAAGCATGTGACCTCATCCAATCGGCCCGCCCTACCGCGGTCAACCTCTTTTGGGCTTTGGAACGCATGAGGAACAGAATGCGGCAGGCGAAGGATTTGTATAAGGAACTGCTGCAAGAAGCCCGCATGATAGAAAAAGACGACAAGGAATCGTGCCAGAAGATAGGCGCACTGGGCACCGATCTGATAGCGGATGGATCGAAGATAATGGTCCATTGCAATGCCGGTGCCCTGGCAACGAGTGGCATTGGCACCGCACTTGGCATCATTTATACTGCCAAGCAACAGGGCAAGGATTTTGTCGTCTATTCAAACGAAACCAGACCGCTGTTGCAAGGAGCAAGATTGACCTCATGGGAACTGTGCAAGAATGACGTCGTAATTTACACGATCTGTGATAACATGGCCGCGACCTTCATGCCCGAGATGAGTCTGGTTCTGGTTGGTGCCGACCGTATTGCTCTAAATGGCGATGTCGCCAACAAGATCGGTACTAGGGGGCTGGCAATAATCGCTCGCTATTATCACATTCCGTTTTATGTCGCCGCTCCAATTTCCACATTCGATTTTGCACTCACTTGCGGAAAGCAGATACCCATTGAAGAAAGGAACCCGGACGAAATAAGAATGTTCCACGGCAGGAATATTGTCGCGACATCGGCCAGGATCTGCAACCCAGCGTTTGATGTCACCCCTGCCGAGCTAGTTACGGGAATCGTCACCGAGAAATGTATCGTTACACCTCCTTACGAAGAGAATATTAGAAGATTGCAGTAACATGTCATGATCTGCATGTTCTTTCTCTTATTTCTGATCAGTTACGACTCCCTGCCTCCGCTCCCTGATCTATCACATCTACATCTTCCTGAGCCTGTACTGTGGGCTCAGCCGGTCGAAAGATCCATAGTAGCGGATGGATACCTCGGAGAGTTCCGCGGCTTTCATCTTGCGACAAAGTTCTCTAATCTGGAAATTAGCGGATTGTACGACCAGACGAACGAATGGGATTCGACAGAAACCGGTAAGGGATACTTGTCATATATGTTTCGTTTTCCAGGAATATGGTTTGAACCTCGGCTCGCCGCCTTCAGACTCCTTCGCGAGGATGAATATCGACTCCTAACCCCAGGCTTCGATTTCATTGGCTTCTCGCCTTTCGCAGTCATACCGGCCACAATCGATTATTACCGCTGGGAGATCAATGGCGAGAGTTCATCAGAAGCCGATGGTACGATTTCTCTCCTCTTCGACAAAACGAGATATCTTCCTTGCGTCACGGTACGTGGGCTCTACACCGACCAACGATTCAAGACAATATTATCCGGTAAGATACATATTCAGAATGTTCATCTGCTGGTCTCGTCCCCCGTCACGGGTGGTCTGTCACCGCTTTTGCGCATCGCGTATTCAAAGCCCTTCATTAAAATTGCAACACAAATCCAGACCGGCATCAGACACAACATGCTAAACGAGTACTTCATGACTGACATACCACTGAAATATAGAACTCCGATACCCGATGAAACCCTAAGGGTGAGTGTCGATTTCGATACGGAATTGGATATATACGATCATTCAATCGCACTATTTTTCTCCTACAAGGATTGGCACCATAGATTGGTTGCTGGCGATGATTTCCAAATTTCTCACATCAATGAGACACAAGAAATCAATAGCCATCTGCGAATCTGCAATCAATTGTCGTCCGGGCTTTTAGATATCAGTAACGTATGTACGATATCTTACAATTGGTCAGACAGTACAATCAATTTCTTACCGGAGTATGCGCTAATCGACACCCTGGGTTTGCACCTCGGCCTGTTTGAAATCTCTGCCGACATACGCTATGTTTCCGAAAGGGCTGGCATCGAGAAGATGTTGTCCCGCTATTACATCATCAGCACCGATTTCGGCATCCGTATCTACTGCTTCAAACCATACATATCCGTACACAACATCACAGACGAAACGAGTGAAATATTCGATGACTATTTTCTAACGGGGAGGCAATATGCCGGCGGTTTGTATGTTGAGGGGCGGTTCTAGACTGGAATTATACACTATTTTCGGACACGAGGTGCAGTCCTGTTAAGCACCCGCATCATCGGGCGGTGTATATGCCCGTTTGTGCCCAGCACTTCATCACCATAAATATCGAATTCGCGCCCGGCAAAATCAGTCACCCGGCCACCTGCTTCACGCAAGATCAACGATCCAGCTGCTTGATCCCAGGGTGACAGCTTCAATTCCCAATAGCCATCAAACCTGCCACAAGCAGTATAACACAAATCCAACGCCGCCGACCCCAATCTTCTGACTGCTCGAGCACGCACCGCAAAATCACTGAATTGACGCAAATTGTTCTGTTTGCTCCGTCTGATGTCATAGGGAAATCCGGTCACCAGCAAGCTATGTTCGAGTCTCTTTGTCTTTGATACATGAATCTTCTTACCATTAAGATAAGCGCCATATTTTCGTATCGCTGAAAACATCTCACACCGGGTAGGATCATATACCGCGCCGAGCAATATGTCTTGCTCTACCTCGAGACCAATCGAGATTGCCCATATGGGCAAGCCATGCGCAAAATTGGTTGTGCCATCAAGAGGATCAACTATCCACCTGATAGGACCACCCGTGTCTCTATTGACGTCTTCTTCACTCAGTATCCCATATTGAGAGTATTTTCTCCCCAAGGCATCAACGATCATCTGCTGTGCTTCTCTATCGAATTGTGTTACAAGGTCAATCTCTCCCTTGAATGATATCCGTTTTCGCTGACTCGATTTCTTAGCAATCTCATCACCCACGGATTGTGTCAGTTGTGTTATGAACTTGAGTGTGCGCCTTGCTTCACCAATTGAAATCATCTGGATCCCACGATCCTGTGGTTCGCCCTATTGTTCGACAACAGAACCTATCGTCTCAAGGTCACGGGCGATTGTTTCATCATCTGGGTTCAATGCGTGCGCCTGCTCCCATAGATCCAGGGCACCTTTTTTGTCTCCCTGATACAATCGTATGCGTCCGAGATTGCTAAAGACAGACGAATCACGCATCTCTTGGGGTAGCTCTTCATAATATTTCCGAGCAGCACCATAGAAACCAAGTCTGTAATAGAGATTGGCGAGATTCCTGATTGATATCGATTGCTCAGGTTGAGCAAACACAACCTGGCGATACAACTTCTCAGCATCATCATACTGACCGAGGCTTTCATACAGCAAAGCGAGATTATTCTTGAAGGCTGTTAACCTCGGGAATTTGTTGATTGCTCTTTTCAACCAATCAATAGCCTTCCCAGTATCGTCTTTCAGTGCACTGATGGTGGACATATACAAATAAGGCATCACCGTTTCATCAGAATGCTCCAGGCATTCATCGAAAACCTTTGCGGCTTCTTCCAGGTCACCCTTCCTGTAATATACGATGCCTAGATTCAAAAGCATCTTCAGATTACCGGGTTCCAATTCGCGTGCTTCTTTCAAATAGGCAAGTGCATCTTCGTACAGGCCCATGCGGCTGCACAGATAACCGATGTTGATTAGCACTGATGATCGCCTCTCTTTGCTTAATGCATCCTCGAAGTATTCTTTTGCCTTCTCATCATGGAATCGCATCATCTCAATCAAACCCAGAAAAAACAATGCCTCCACACTCTCGGAATCGCCATCAATAACCTTCTTGAATTCACGTTCTGCTTCGTCGTACTTCGCGGTTTTGTACAAGGCAAAACCGATATTCCCGTACTCACTCATATCACCAGTCACTGGTTTTCTTTCTGGTGGTCGCTTCGGCTTTTCGACCACACCGGCAGCCAGTAACACATATATCGCCTTGGATGCCTCAAAAAAGTCGAGCCCGGACGACTTGATAACATCATCGATACTGGTATTCCCATCAATCAACGAAAGAACCTTCTCTTCGAGTTCGTTCAAATGTAAATCCTGATCATTTTCCTTCCTGGCAAGCACCGTTTTATAAGAAGGCAATTTGCTTTCTACTTTCTGCCATTCGTCGATCCGTCTTGCCCCCTGGAGTAACAGCTCGTGCGCAGACAGCTTAATCGTATACTCTTCGGGGCCCGGCAAGAGGTCTGCTTCGAAGTTGAAATACCCAGTTTCCCATGTGAGCATAGTGAATATGGTCTCTTCTATTTGCTGTTTCAACTCTTCTTCCAGGACGGCCCGTGATATCACACCCATATCGATGAGTATCTCGCCTATCCTCTTCTTCTTTTGCTTTTGCATACCTAATGCTTCGTCAAGAACATGCTTGTCAAACAGTTTTCTTTCTATCATCGTTTCGGTCAGTCGCACTTTCCGATTCAGAATCGTAGCGTGTATGATCTGACCATCCTTCAAGAAGATGTTACCAAAGTTCTGACCATCGGTAACCGAAAGGCAGCCAGACTTGAGCGAATATGTAAGAAGCTGAATAACGGATGGTAGTGAAGCTTCAACAAGCGAACCCTTTATAGCCAAGTGATACTCCTATACATTAGGCATCATTGCTGACGGCCTAGAATTTTTCCTCAATCAACTCACCCAGGGTATCAGGCATCGCGTAGTTTTTCTCATCATGAATATCTACCGGCGGGCTGTCTGAAAACGGCACTGTTTTATGATAGTCGATGGATTTTCCCTCCCCGTCCTGCTCGGCACTCTCTACAGGTTCGGTCGGTTCCTCACCCGGCAGGCCCAGTGGCACGATCATTTCTTCACCCTCTTCAGTCTCAGTTACAACCTCATCGGTATCATCACGTTCTTCGGAATCCTCAACATATGTAGCCAAGCCCGAGAGTAGCCCCTCTATCTCACCGATTTTCTCGGGGTCAAGAAGCATCGATTCAACGTTCAGGGTTTCGACCGGGAATTTTCCCCGGTCAACAGTTCGGAAAACCTGCTGGAACTCAATGAGTCTTCGCACTCGTTCCAAAAAATCCCGATAAGTATTTCTCAATTCGCTATCATCCCCTCTTGATTGTTCCTTTAATGATGACACATCAAAACCTCTCATCTCCCAAACGTTCATTCTTTTCTCGTATTCGTTCCTGAGGTTCGTCCCCTCCATATCTGAGAACCAGAGTCCCTCTCTTTTCATATCTTCCAATACCGATGATACTGGACTGACCTGCTTCTTCGGATAGAACTCTTGCAGTATCATTTTTATGCTGTTGCTGTCGATTGACATATTCCCCAATGAAGAATAAGCAACCAAACGATTAATCATGCTTTCAATGGTGCCAATAGAACCGGTCGCAAGTTGCGCTAACTCTTCAGCAACTTCGTCGGAGAGTATAATTCCTGCTTCATCTGCCTTCTTCTTAATGATCTCAATCCGCGCCGGTTCTTCAGGAGGACGTAAATCGCACACGAGGCCACTTTCAATAAAGGAACATAGTTTCGAACTCAAATTCTTGATATCCTGGGGCGCAACGTCAGCCGAGAAGCAGAGCTGGATGTTCTCGTTCAGAGCCTGTTCAACGATTTGGAGCAGCTTCTCTTTGTAATCATCACCGATCATCTGCAGATCATCGACAATGAGTGGTGAGTCAAATGCCATGGATTCGTGAATGCTCTTTTCAAAAGCCTTCACCGACATGAAAAGAGTTTTACATTTCTTGCTCAGTTCACCATTTATGGCATGCAGTAGATGCGTTTTGCCCGCTCCCTTACCTCCAAAGACATAAAACGGGTTGAATACTCCTCCAGGAAACTCGACGATTTTTTTTGCTGCTACCAAAGCAACTTCGTTGCCTTCATGAATGTAGAAGTTGTCAAACGTGTGACTACGTTTCATTACTCAGTTTCTAATATTATTACCGCCTCTGCGCAGAAATCTACGGACGCAACCTTGACCAAACCTGGCAATGTTCGATCATCAAAGAGTGTTACTAGCAGATAATCGTCATTGACGCAGGTGTAGTACATACTTGCGTTGACACCCTCCTGTAAGAAAGTAGAAAACTTCTTATCCCCCACGATATGGGCAAGTTCCATCGTCGAGTTGAAAATGCTGCAGGCAATGGCATTAATCGTCAGAACATCAAAAGAATTAACGAAACCGCGCTGCACTACGAGCTGACCGGCAAGGGTTGAAAACAGTGCCCAAATGGTGTTAGCTTGATTACAGAAATCATCGAGCAAAAGCCCGAGTTGCTCATATTTGTTCTTCGAAATTACGATTACTTCTGGTACATTCATTTCTAAAAATTATACTGAATAATTGCCATGAAGTCAAGAGAAAGAACAATAACCAGACGCGCTGAGCACACGATTCATCGTGCAAATAACCACCCTCGTAGTTACCCACCTGTTCATGGAGAGCGAAGCTCTAAATGAGATTCATTGGGCTTCTGAGACCTGATAAATCAGGTAACTACAAAACTAATCGCTATTATGTTATTGTGTTATTATACTATCTATGCAAGTCGCGCGATACTGCGAATGAAATGATACTGCGAGCGAAGCGATACTGCGTTTCCTGAGCGCTTTGTCGTGAGGCGGATCTATGGAAAAACGACATTGGGTTTGAGAAAAATGTCGTCAGCTTCTCGATTTTCTAATTCTTCTCAAAACCTCGTATATTCGATTGAAATCGTCCACACTATGACAATGGATCGTTATCGAACCGCGCTTTTTCTTCCATTCGATGCTGACTCTTGTCTGGAGGAGCTTGGATAATTCGTCTTCCAACATGACAATGTTTGGCTCCTTCTCCTTGGCAGGCACGATGCGCGGTTTCTGGCCCATTTTCCGCACCAGTAATTCGGCTTGACGGACCGACAAGCCATCCCGCACAATGTGATCGGCAATCTGTAATATCTTTAGTTCATCACCAAGGGCGAGCAGGGCGCGTGCATGACCAGCATTGATTTTTCCACTGCGCAGGTATTCAACGACCCGCTTGGGAAGGATCAGTAATCTCAGTGAATTCGTCACCGTCGAACGGTCTTTACCCACCAATAGTGCTATGCGATCGTGGGTCAATTTGAAATGCTTGTTCAGTTTATCATAAGCCAGGGCTTCCTCGACCGGATTCAAGTCCTTACGCTGCAGGTTCTCGATAAGGCCAACCTCCAACAACTCTTGATCATTCATGTCCCTGATTATTGCCGGAATTTCTTTCAACCCCGCAACGCGTGCGGCTTGCAAACGTCTTTCTCCGGCGGCTAACACGAAATGATCATTACTCCTCTTCACGACAATCGGCTCGATCACACCCTTATCTTTAATTGATAAAATGAGATCCTTGATGTCGGACTCCTCGATCTTGGCCCTTGGTTGATACGGATTCCTCTTGATAGCATCGACCGGGATCATTCGGTAGCCTTCCTGAAAAACCTCTTTCTCCTTCACCGGAATCAGAGACTCGAGGCCCCTACCTAAGGCACGCTTACGCATGATTCAATAACTCCCTTGTTAGATTTAAATACGCCTGAGCACCTGAGGAAACTATGCTGTAGTGAATAACCGATTTTCCATGCGAGGGGGACTCGGCAATACGCACCGACCGCGGGATCACTGTGCTAAAAACAACATCCGGAAAGTGTTGCTGAATGTCTTCGACAACATCCTTGGCCAGATTCAACCGTACATCAAACATTGTCAGCAAGATTCCCTCAATAACCAGGTTCTTGTTCAAACCATTCTTTATTGCCTTGAGTGTCT
>DAOVAN010000005.1 GCA_030671005.1 Caldifarciminota bacterium | reverse complement strand
CGGGCGCTCCAGGCCCGGGGAAGAGACCTCCAGCACATATGAGTCCGGAATCAGATTTTCCACATCGAGTAAGACACTGACCTTGTATTCTCTGCAGAGTTGAGCGAGTTGTGCGGCGAGCGTCACGTTCTTGCCGATAGGCAGGTATTGTTTCTTTTGGGGTCCAACGAGGCCGACGAGAATCTCACCCGTGCTTATGCCGATGTCTATTTCGACAAGAAAATTGAGGGCATGGCGCCATTTCACGCTTATTTCATGAGTTGTATTTTGAATCGACAATGCACATTTGATAGCGTGCTGGGCATTGTCGAATTCGGCAGAGGGATCGCCAAATAGAAACCGCAGTTCATCACCGATGTAGTTAGCTACTGAGCCGTGATATTTTGACGCGGCCTCGATGACGATTTCAGCACAGTCATTCAGGAATGTATGAGTTTCCTCTAGTGTCAGTATGTTGACGATTCTGGGGAAGTCTCGTATGACGGTGAAAAGCAGGGTAGCGTTTAGCCGTTTGCTCAGAGCTTCCATTTCATTACTTCACTTGAAGAAGCGGGATAAAGCTCTTGTCATATGGGGCGATCAATATTGTGTTGTTCGGCGACTGATAAAGATTCTTGAGATTCTCGAGATACTTCCACGAGAGGTATGCCCGGCCGCGCTCACCAATCAATGATTGGGCAATGATCTGCTGAGCCTTGGCGATTCCTCCTGCTTCGATTTTCTTCCGATCAGCCTCTTTCACTTCTTTTAAAAGCACGAACTCCATCTTCTGTGCGTCCTGTTCGGCCTCGAGCTTTGCCTCGATAGCACCTTTCACTTTGAGTGGCAAGCTGATGTTTCTGAGCAAGACCTTTTCCAATACGATGCCGCGTTCCGAGAGATCTTTTTCCAGACTAATGTTGATCTCATCCTGAACTTCCTCGCGCTTTTCTGAATAGATGGCGACCGCCTGGTATTTGACGGTCGTGTTGCGGATCGCGGTCCGGGACGCAGGACGCACGATCTTTGCTACATAGTCACTGCCGATTTTCTGGAAGACGTTGGCTGCCTCGAGTGGATCGAGATGGTACCACACGGTCAGGTCCATCTTGACCTCTAGTCCATCTTTGGTCAGGGATGCAATCGCGTCGTCGCCCCTTCTTTGTCCTTCTTCTGTTGCTAGGGACATGGTATAGGCCTGGGTCCTTACGGTCATGATTTCAAGGGTGATGAACGGATTGACAATGTTCAAACCCTCATTGAGCGTTGCCTTGGTCAAGACCCGACCAAAGAGGATCTGTACGCCTACTCGACCGGGCGGCACAATGCGTATGATCGAAGCGATTATCAGGATCGCCGCAAGCGCCGGAGCGCCGAGCGTAGCATAACCCCTTATCCTTAGTTTGTCCTGGATGCGGAGATCATCAGGCTTTACCTTGTAGGTTGCCCTGAAGATCAACAGACCAACAATGATGAGAATGCCTATTATAAACATGACTACCTCCTTTTCTTTGTTTTTTGTTTGCGGTAAATTGATGATAAATCATCATCATATAAATTGCCGTGGCGGCTCTGCTCTAAAAGGTCTTCGATGCTTGCGAATACCTCCGTGGTACATCTTTCCAGCGCCGCCAGATCTTGATACTCACCCTTAATGGTGAGCCAGAGAAAATCATCGAATCCCTTTGGCTTCTTCTTGAACCTCTTTGCTTCAGTCACAAAGGAATTCATCGATGTGTATGGTTTTCGGTTGATATATGCCAGAAGCTTCAGCGTATTCATGACGGCTTCTGATAGTATAGGAAAGAGGTTGTCGCGGTTGGCGTGATCTATCGCGTTGAAGAGTTTGCCAAAAGATTCCTGTATTTCGTATAGCAGAATCTGGGCTTGCTTGTCACACTTCTTGGCCAGGTCATTCACCTCGTACTGCTGTAGTCGATGAACGAATGAGGGGTTCGTTATCGGTAACAGTATATCCGAGCCGGCAATATACCACACGTCATTCGGTTCGTGAATTTGCTTGTGGTATTGTTCTTCGGTGATGAATAATCCTTCGATGAGCATGCCGTCGTAGATCTTTGCAAAGCCGCGGGGCAGGGTAGTATTGTCTTTCACGAATACCATCAGTTCGAGATCCGAAAAACCAGTATCTTCATGACGTGCATATGAGCCATCAGCAGCAATGGCGACGAGATTAGGGCCGAGTTCTTTACGTAACATTGGAACGACAATGTTTCTGAGCAACTTTGAACGCTGGGCATGCGTATGTTTTTTTAGTCCAATGAATCGTCTTTTCTCCTTACGTTTGATATTCTTACTTTTCAAAACGCGGTTCTCTTGATACAAAGTTTGGGGGCTCACAATCTGATCAGTGATGTTTTCAAGATCTCAAATATCAAGTCGTCGTAACCCAGTCCTATTGCCCGTGCCTCAAGCGGCAGATTCGATTCAGATAGCAAGCCGGGTATGGTATTTACTTCTAAGACATATGGATTGCCGTTCTTGTCCAAGACGAAATCAACGCGCGAAAAGCCATGGGCACCGATTGCACGGTGCGCGGCGAGTGCCAATTTCTGGGTTTTCTTATATTGCTTCTCTGGAATACGCGCGGGCACGATGTATTCGGTCATCCCCTCGGTATACTTGGACTTATAATCATAGAACTTCCTTTTCTTGGGTGCGATCTCTAGTACTGGTAAGGGCACGCCATTGATGATGCCACATGTCGCCATCATGCCGGGGATATATTCCTCGAAAAAATAATCCTTGTATTTACGTGCTCTCTTTACTGCCTGTTCCAGCGCCTTTCTTGTTTCGGCAATGGTGACTCCGACGCTGGAACCCTCGGCCCTTGGCTTGACCACCAAAGGGAAGTCGAAATTTGAAAGAACCTCGTCGACGTCCATCGACTCGCCGTGGTAGTATTCGGGTGTCGGAATGGACAGCGCAGTGAAAATACGCTTGGATATGATTTTATCCATACCGACTGCCGAACCTAAAACGCCTGAACCGGTATAGGGGATGCCCAAGAAATCGAGCATACCTTGGATCGTACCATCTTCGCCGGGTTGACCGTGAAGTGCAATGAAGGCGATGTCGATCCCCTTCAACTTTCTCATGAAATTGCGGTCGACATCGATGGCTTTGACCTTAAAGCCCAGTCTCCGCAGAGCCCTTGTCACACAGGCGCCCGAGGCCAGCGAAATCTCACGCTCAGAAGACCAGCCGCCATATAACACTCCGATGAGCTTGTCTTGCAGCCTTCTGCGCTCTCTATCCATGGCACATAATACGCACAATGAATCAAAGGTCAAGCATTTAGTTTGAGAATGATATAAAGGAGAGAACGCACCAGGTTTTTTGGCATCAATTATATTGTTGACAAGAATATTAATATGAATATTATTGAAAAGGAGGTTCAATGAGATTTTTGGGATTGATTTTTGTGGTTCTTGTAATTGGCTTCATGATAGGTTTCATGGTACTCAACTCCCAAGCAAGAGTCGATTTGGATGTATTTGGCTATAGGGTTTTTGATATTTCATTGGCCATCGTCTGCTTTTATGCGTTCATTGCGGGCATGGTTTTCGTTCTTGTTCTTGCCCTTGCGGATGAGATTGTGTTGCGAACCAATCTGTACAGGATGAACAAGGAGAACAGAAATTTGAAAAAAGAACTCGATGCCCTGCGCAATCTACCTCTGGAGGAGGAAAAATGACGGTACTCATCATTATTATCGTCGCCTTGATTGCGATCATAATCTACATGTATTTCCACAGACTACGCATGAAGACGACTGCATACCATCCCTACTTGGAATCACTCATTGCGTTACTCGAGAACAACGAAGAGCTCGCCATCAAGAGGCTCAAGGAGGCAGTCAATATTGATTCCGGTCTATTTGATGCCTATCTCAGACTGGGTGATTTGTACCGGAAAAGAGGGGACGTTTCTCGTGCCATGCAGATACATCAGTCCCTAACGGCGCGGCCGACGCTGAAGAAGCACGAAGAAAAAAAACTGTATTACGCATTAGCCCAGGATGCGCTTGATGCAAACCGACCGAACCGGGCCGTTTCTTTCTTGAAGGAAATATTGAGAATCGACAATAAAGACAAACAGGCTTACGAGTCGATTCTGAAGATATATGAAGATATGGGAAGCTACAAAGACTGCATTAGCATTTACGAAGAGGGTAAGTTTAAACCCAAGAATGAAAACCGGCGCGCCTTCTACTATGCTGCCTTAGCGCGTGGCAAGATGGAAAACTTGGCCGCGGAAGATTCAGAGGGTGAAAAGGAGGTTTTCAATCTGCTCAAGAAGTCCCTGAGGATAGCTCCCGACTCAATTACCGGGACGTACTCGATGGGTAATTTCTATGAGAGGAAAGACGATTTGAAGAAAGCACGTGAGTATTATCTGAAGATCATCAGTCAGCATCCTGAGTACGCGTTTCTGATCATACCGCATTTTGAGAAAGTCAGCTTTGAACTAGGTACATTCAACGATATAATTCCTATATACGAGAAGATTTCGGCCAAGGATCCCAGGAATTTTTCGGTCGCCTTCGCCCTGGCGAGTCTATATGAGAAAAAAAATGATGTCGAAGCAGCACAAGATATCTACCTCAGGTTGTTCGAGCTATTCCCCCGAAGTGTCCTGCCCAAGATTCGCTTGTTGAGATCGCGGGCTGGGGATGAATCGATAATTGAAGGGCTCGATGAAATTGAGCAATCGCTGTGTTGCCACGGATATAGGTGTTCCAGGTGTGGGAACACAAGAGCGGAATATTCGTTCCTATGTGAGAAATGTCACGCTATAGAATCATTTTCTGCTGTCTTGTAATTCCTTGTCTATTGTTCGGCCAGGACATAGACGAGGCGATACGTTTATTCAACTCTTTTCAATTCACCCGTGCCAAGGAAATATTCTATGAACTGAAAGAGGACGGAGATCATCCACGCATTGGGGAAGTCTACTATTACCTGGGCCGTTTATCGATCAATCCTGATTCTGCATCTTACTATTACCACGAAGTGATCAATCATCACGCGCAATCTCGTTATGCGGATATTTCCTACCTGGAGATTGCAAAGATCAACATAGCGCGTAAGAATTTCGTGACCGCGCTCGCCAATCTAGACAAAACCATCACGCGCTACCCGGAAACTGAATATCGTGATGAGATCATGTTCTGGCAGGGAATCTGCCGTATCAGTATTGATGAGACAGAGAAGGGTGAGGGTATCCTGGAGGAATTGCAGCGTTCTTTTCCGAAATCGGTATGGAGCGAACGCGCGGCGAATATCACTCAGAAAAAAGATGTGGCGCAGGAGTACTATGCAATACAGCTTGGCTCTTATCGTAACAAAAGCAACGCAGACAAGTATGCGGTGACATTACGGGACAAGGGGCTTGAGGTCCACATCGTTGAGGCGTTCATTAAAGGCCAGCTCTACTATAGGGTGTGGACGGGCCGGTTTCTTACCCTTGAACAAGCAAAAGAGTACATGCTGAAACTCGACTCACTAGGGTTGAAGGGAAACGTAGTACGAGGTTCCTAAAACAGATGCGACTACAAGCTGCGCGTGATGGGGTCGTTAGACTTCAATAACATCAAGCAGTACAGCTAAAAAACGATTCATGCATCTTACCCCACTTCTTGAACAATATCAAAAGATCAAGAACAAGTACAAGGATGTCATGCTGCTCTTTCGAGTTGGAGATTTTTACGAATTCTATTATGATGATGCGAAACTGGCGAGTTCTTATTTGGGTATTACCCTCACATCGAAGACGATTGGCAAGGGTCCACGCGTGCCGCTCGCCGGTGTACCGATAAAGGCTGCCGAGAATTATATTGCAAAACTCGTCAAACATGGTCTCAAGGTAGCAATATGTGAACAACTGGAGCCGGCGACCAAGGGTAAGAAGTTAGTCGCGCGCGATGTCATTGAGGTTATCACTCCGGGTACCGTGTTGAGACCCTCGCTGCTTGATGAAACGAAGGCACTCTTCTTGGCCGCATGTCTTCCCGATGAGAACCGCACTGGTGTTGCGTTTTGCGATCTGACGAGCGGCGAATTCTCCTGTGGCGAAGTCCTATCTGAGCAGTTATCAGAAATACTCCTGCGTCGAGAGGTGAAGGAGGTCGTGATTCCTGAGGGTGTTGAACTGGAGATTGCACAGTCCTTGACGCAAATAGACGGTTATCATTTTGTCCATGAGATCGCATACAAGAAGCTGCTCGATCATTTCCGTGTTGTGACCCTGGATGGTTTCGGCGTTGAGGAAAAGAAACTGGGCATTGGTGCAGCCGGTGCGTTGCTATATTATCTTGCCGAAAATCAGAAGTCATCGCTTTCTCACATAGATAGGATAACCTTGTTCGAGACTCATGACACGCTTTATATCGATTCCACAACACGACGGAATCTGGAGATTGTGGATAATATTCATGGCGAGCAGACTAAAACGTTGTTCTGGATCATGGATCATTGCATGACCCCATTTGGGAAACGGCGGCTGCGCCGCGAATTGATTGAGCCCCTGATCGACGTAGAATTGATTGAACAGCGTCTTGATAGCGTTGAGGAACTGAAGAGTCGGGAATACTTGCGTGAAGAGTTGCGCAATGTGCTCGAGGCGATACAGGATGTCGAGCGAATAACCGCCCGGCTCGCATGCCAAAGGGTGCTGCCGAGGGAAATGGTGTCTTTAAGGGAATCCTTGAATGTGTATCCGAAGGTGAAAGAACTGATCGAAGGATGTGAGAGCACCAAGATTACCGATATCCACGAGCATATCGGGAATTTCGATGATGTCGTCACGCTCATAGATGATTCCATCGTAGCAAGCCCGCCGGCAACAATGGATGAGGGTGGAATTATAAAAGAAGGTTATTCGAAAGAGTTGGATGAATTGCGGGACGTCGCGCGGGGTGGTAAGAAGTGGCTTCTGCAATTTGAAGAGACCGAGAGGAAGAGGACCGGCATCTCGACGTTGAAGGTTTCTTACAATAGTGTCTTCGGGTACTTCATCGCGGTTACCAAGCCGAATCTTCACTTGGTGCCGCAAGACTACATAAGAAAGCAAACTCTGACAAATGTGGAGAGATACTACACCGTAGAGCTAAAGGAATTTGAGGATAAGATTCTTGGTGCCGAAGAAAAGACAAGAAATCTTGAGTATGAGTTATACGTTGGGGTTCGGGAACGAGTTGCGGAGCGCAATAATGCAATTCTCGAAACAACGCGGGCATTGGCCATTTTGGATATGCTACAGTCTTTTGCGCACAGCGCGGCGATCAACAACTACGCGAGGCCGATCATAAACAACGACCGAAGGACCGTGATCACCGATGGACGCCATCCTGTCGTCGAAAGAATCCTGGAAAAGGGTTCGTTCATACCAAATGATACGTATCTTAATCGCGAACGCAATCAGATATTGATCATAACCGGACCCAATATGGCCGGCAAGTCGACATATCTGCGGCAGGTGGCACTCATCACAATCATGGCTCAGTTGGGCAGTTTTGTACCCGCCAAAGAAGCGGCAATTGGTGTGGTTGATAAGATCTTCACGCGCATTGGAGCCAGTGATGACATATCGCGCGGGGTCAGTACATTTCTTGCTGAGATGATGGAAACGGCAAACATCGTGAATAATGTAACGGAACAGAGCTTGGTTATTCTTGACGAGGTTGGTAGAGGGACGTCGACGTACGATGGGTTGGCTTTAGCGTGGTCAGTTGTTGAGTATCTGCATGGTAACAAGAAACCGAGAACACTTTTTGCCACGCACTTTCATGAATTAACCAGGATCGAAGATTTTCTCAAAGGCGTAAAGAACCACAACTTCTTGGTGAAAGAATGGGGGGATGAGATAATATTCTTGCGGAAGTTGAGCCCGGGACCAAGTGATCAGTCGTATGGAATTCAGGTAGCCCGTCTTGCTGGGTTACCTGAGTCAGTGATCGCTCGAGCAAAACAACTGTTGCGGGATTTTGAAGAGGGCGAAGTTTTCAGCGTGAGGAGAATGAAGCGGGCGAAATTATCCCAGCAGGATCTTTTTGTCGACCGCTAGAATCTTCAGGGGTCTCTTGACATTTTTGGGCAATTAGCTATAATAAACTAATGTATTGAATCTATTGCCAAACTAATAGATTCATTTCCCCTCCCGGTCGCGACCTGCGGGTCGCGGCCGGAACGTTTTTAGGTAGATTTATTCCGGGTAAACAACGGTCAATCTCGTCCTGTTAAAGACTCAAAGTCGGTCTGCTTTTGCTCCCAGTTTGAATATTCTTGGTCCGTCTTGCACCGCGTTTCGGGTGTCGACAATGAGACGGGCATTCTTCGTGATCATATCGTAATCATATGCCGAGTGATCGGTGAGGATTACCACGATATCGTACTTCTTGATCTCTTTTGAATTCAGCTTGACCGATCTTACTTCGCGGTGGTCGGTTCGTAACACCGGTATGTGAGGATCGTGATATTTGACCAGACCGACGCGGGGTTCAATTATCTGGTACACCTTGAGTGCCGGCGAATCCCTGAGGTCGGATATGTCGCGCTTGAACGCTATACCCAACAGCAAAACCTTTGCCTTCTTCGGGCAGACTCCAGATTGGCTTAAGACATCGATCGTCTTGTTCACCACGAAATAAGGCATTTCTTCATTGATCCTTGCCGACAGTTCGATGAAGACAGTATGAAAGTCGTATTCCCGGGCTTTCCATGAAAGATAGTAGGGGTCGATCGGTATGCAATGACCACCGACGCCTGGACCGGGAAAGAAGGGCATAAAACCAAAAGGCTTGGTGCGTGCCGCTTCGATTACTTCCCATATGTCGATTCCACCCATGCGTTCACACAACTGCGCGAATTCGTTAACTAATGCGATGTTCACATTCCGGAAAGTATTCTCCAATAACTTCGTCATCTCAGCAGAACGGGGTGAAGATACCGGATGCACTCCTTCGACGAATTGCTTGTAGAAGAAAGCAGCGATGCGGGTACATTTTTTAGTCACTCCACCAATGATTACTGGTGTGTTGACTACACCGAACCTCTTGTTTCCGGGGTCTATCCTCTCGGGGCAGAACGCCAAATAAAAGTCACGTCCAACCTTGAGCCCGGCAGCTTCCAGGATGGGTAACAGAACGCGCTCGGTTGTCTCCGGGTAGGTTGTGCTCTTGAGGATTATGAGTTGATCCTTACGTAAATACTTCTGTATCCATTGAGAACTCTTGATGACGGGCGTGAGGTCCGGTTCCTTATTCACACTCACCGGTGTCGGAACGCAGATCAGAATGACATCACACCGTTTAAGTAGACTCTGATCTGTGGTGGCGTTGATCAGCTTCTGACGCACGTATTTCTTCAATACTGGAGACTCGACATCACTGATAAAGGAGATGCCCTTGTTAATGCTCCGCACTCGAGCCTCATCGATATCGATGCCGGTTACCTTGAAGCCCTTGGCGGCGATTTCAACTGCCAACGGCAAACCCACGTAACCAAGACCAACTATTCCAATCCTTGCTCTTTTTTTTGCAATCAAGTTCCTAAGCATTTCTACTCCCTTTTAGAATAAGTCAGTTGAATGTAGATATTATATGTTATATTCTTTCTTTTTCAAGGGTTTTGATATTGACAAACGTAGAAAAAAGAATAAGATTAAGTATGGATCAGTCGCTCGTCTTGGAGTTGATTAAGCAACTCGCGGTTGGTTTCACAGCGGCTCGGTCTTATCCAGCTGGACATCCTGTCTTTGAGAGGGCCGTGAGCAGTACAATGTCGGCGCTGGCTAAGCTCTTCACCGAATCTCCAAAGTTTCGTATCACCTTTTCTGAAGATGCGGTCGTCTTTCAGGACTTAAGAGTAGAGATAGGTAATAACCTCGCGTTGATATCCCTCCTTGACAACCTGAGAAAGAAAGATGTGCACAGTATTGCATTCACAAGGGGAGCAAAGCAGGATGACGTTTCACACCTGTACTCGACACTGGTGAGTAGACAACCAGATATCGAAGCGCATGGTGATGTTGCGAGCATGTTGATTTCACAGGGAACGAGGAGTATCGTGATTAACGCCACCCAGGATGTTGTTAGCGGTAGGGAAAAAGTAGGGCCCGAAACCAAGACCCACGAAGAGATCATAGAAGCGATCCGTAGTCTTATCGATACCGTTCGGGCACGCGCTGCTGTTTCCGAATCGATTATTCCTTTCGTTGATGTAATAAATGATATTGAAAAAATATCCAAGGATGAGTGGTCTTCATACAGTGAGGCAATATCGGGTGTGGTTGAACTGCTACCGCTCGAGAAGCGGGTAGCGCTTCTACAGGATATCGAGATGAAACCGTTCGTTCTAACGATGATGTCAAGGCTAGGTGTTGAGACACTGGTCGAGCTCATAATCAATTGGGAGAGACAGGGCAAGAAAGATTTTGTTGCGAGAGTCATGGGTGTCATTGATAAAGAGAAGTTCAAAGGAATAGTGCCTCAATTGAGGCACAAACAGCTCAATGTTTACGAATACCTTGCCAATGCCGGTATTGATCTGCTCATGGACGGCGACGTTGCTTCTACGATCACCGGCGATGATCTTAAAATGGTGATACAGCCATACTATAACATGCTTGAAACCCCGAACGGACATGTCCGGGCCGGAGCTTTGAAGTCACTCGTCAGGCTGACAACCCACTTGATAAGGGAAAAGAACTACGATATGGCAGACGGCGTCGTTATGAGGATTGCGTTGGCCATTGAACAGGAGTCGGCCGACGACGTAATCATCCAGTTGATGAAAGACCTGGAAGGGTTGTACGCTGTCTTGGCCGAACATGAGCAGGGGGAGTTCTGCGAAAGATTGATCGAGCCCTTCGGGAAGATTTCGGGGCGTGCAGGAATGTCATTAGAATTACGAAAGCGTATAGTTCAGTTCTTGAGCGCGACCGGTAACTCAAGCGTTTTACCCATACTCTTTTCGTTCCTGTGGGAGAGCGGCGTGTATCCTGATGTGCGTGCGTCGATCCTAAAATTCGGGGGTCGTGCCGTTGAGGAGGCGATTCAATTCCTGCGCGATGCCGAGGATTTTTCGGTGCGGATGAAATTGGTTGATATATTGAAGAACATCGGAGAGGAAAGCATTGAGGTTTTGACGAATAACCTCGATGCCCGTGAATGGTATCTGCGGAGGAATATTGTTCGTATCTTTGGTGACATCGGTGACCGGACAGTCATCCCGCGTTTGGAGAGGATACTAAAAGACGAGGACCATCGGGTGCGCTTTGAACTGGTCAGGACATATGCCAAGTTGGATTACAAAGAGGGCCTTATGAAAGCATTGAACGACATTTCACTCCAGGTGAAAGGTGAGGCGTTGCGCGGGTTGAGAAGGCTGGTCGATGCAGAAGAGGTCATCAATCTGTTGCCGGGTCTCAGTGAGAGCGGAGATGATGTGTATGTTGAGTTGCTAAAGACCATCGATGAAAAGAGAGTGTATGAAGCGATGAATTGGATCGCAGATTTGCTAAAACGAATTGCCTGGAGAACTGATGCCGAGGGCAGCAAAATAAAAGAGCTGGGAATCAGTGCATTGGCTAAACTGGATGGTGATAACGCCAAGATGATTCTGTTGGACCTGCAGCAGTCAAAAGACAAGACATTAGCCAACTTGGCATCCACGGCCTTGAGAAGAATCGGCTGATGAAATGATCGTTGTTGTTGATTTTGGCTCACAGTATACCCAACTCATTGCCCGGCGCATAAGAGAATGTAAGGTTTATTCAGAGATCGTCAGTTGTTTGGTTGATCTATCAGTCCTGGATGACATGAATGTGGAGGGGATAGTGCTTTCCGGAGGGCCGGGTAGTGTCTACGAGGTTGACACGAATGCCTACCGCCATATCTTCTCGGGGACAGCACCAGTCTTAGGCATCTGTTATGGCATGCAGCTCGCCGCTCAGGTGTTCGGCGGCAAGGTGAGGAAGACGAAAACCAGAGAGTATGGGTTAGCTCGTTTAACACGCCGGCTGAACCCACTATTCTCTGGAGTGCCACGGAGTTTCAACGTATGGATGAGCCACGGTGACGTTGTCGTAAGAGTACCCGAAGGTTCACGGGTAATCGCCAGCACCGAGACCACGCCCATCGCGGCACTTCAGATGGGGACGTTTCATGGTCTTCAATTTCATCCCGAGGTACGTCATACGCAATATGGGCAAAGGATAATCAGGAATTTTGTTTCAAAGATCTGTGATGCGCGCAAGACCTGGTCGATGCGTCGATTCGTTGATGAGGAGGTCGTGCGCATCAAAAAAACAGTGGGCCGTGATCGGGCGATCTGCGCGATAAGCGGGGGTGTCGATTCGACCGTCGCGGGAACAATAGCGGCACGTGCCTTAGGAAAGAATCTTATTGGTGTGTTTGTTGATAATGGTCTCTTGCGAATGAACGAAAGGGAAGAGGTGAAGAAGAGTCTCAGTGCGATCATGAATCTACGCGTCATAGATGCACGCGCGCGATTTTTGGATAGATTAGCCGGGATCAATGATGCGGAGAAAAAGAGAAAGATCATTGGACACGAATTCATCAGGATTTTTGAGGCTGAAGCCAGGAGGGTACGCGATGTTAAGTATTTGGTTCAGGGCACTCTGTATCCTGACGTCATAGAGTCGGGTAAAGGCATCGGCCCAGCAGATGTCATCAAGAGCCACCACAATGTTGGTGGTCTGCCCAAGAAAATGCATCTGAAGATCATTGAACCCCTCAGGATGCTATTTAAGGACGAAGTACGGGCGATCGCCAGATATCTTAAATTGCCGCGGTCGTTCATTGATCGCAAACCTTTTCCTGGTCCTGGTCTCGCGGTACGTATCGTGGGAGTCGTGAACCCCGCGCGTTTGGAGATGCTGCGCCGGGCCGATCAGATAATATCGGAAGAGGCGCATAAATTGAAAGACTACCGAGACATATGGCAAATCTTCGCGGTGCTCTTGCCATTGGGTAGTGTGGGTGTGATGGGTGATAAGAGAACCTATGATTCGGTATGCGCAATAAGAGCCGTGTCCAGCGACGATGGCATGACGGCGGATTGGGTGCGGTTACCGCATGATTTTCTGAATCGTGTCGCACGCAGAGTCGTGAATGAGGTGAAGGGAATAAACCGTGTTGTCTTCGATATCACCTCAAAACCACCGGCGACTATCGAATGGGAATAAGGATATTCTACATATTCGCGATACTGTATGCCGTAATCAGCGGGCTGGGGTTAATCAATTATGAGTTGAGTGCGCCCTACATATACCTTTTTCTCTTTGCAGTCCTGGCATACTACATCGCGTACGTTTCATTTAGAAAAATCGAGCTAGTACATACCGTCATTGCCGGCGTGGCTGCGAATCTTTCCGTTCAGCTGACGGGTGGCTTGTCTTCACCTCTGTTTTTCCTTTACTTCCTGACCTTTCCCCTAATCGGTTTCAGAGATAGCTCGCGCAATTATTGGATTGCTTCATTGACAATAATTGGTATTGAATTATGTTCTGGACTAATTGTACGCCGCGTGCAGATGTTGCCAATTGCTTTTCTGATTATCGCTGTTTTGGTCATAGGTTACATAATCGACAGCATGCGCCGGCGTGAGAGTGGCATCACCCGGTCACTCTTGAGGTACGAGGCTCGAGACCAATTCTTTGCACCCGTGACGTACGGGTCCGACAAACTGATGACTTCGGTCGGCGAAATAGATCGGCATAAGGGTATCGAACGGCCCTTGTTGTACTTTGTGAAATTCATACACAATGTCTTCAATGCTAACACCACGGCGATATTCACCCGCAACGAAGACAGGATAGTACTCGTGCAAGGTTTTTCACATTCGGAGCTCTTTGTTCCCGAGACAGTTGTTGAAACGCAGTCCGGCCTTTATAGACGGGCAATAACAGACCGGACGTCAATTTTGATCAAAGAATACGCGCAGAGTCCTGATGAACTCGGATATTATCGCGGTGCTGTTCAGGTTAACTCGGTCATGATGGCACCGGTCGTGTTGATCGATGAGGTCGTTGGCGTGTTGGTGATGGACAAGAAGATTGGTTCGTTCCATGAGAAGGATAAGGCGGTTTTCGATGAAGCGGCGAACACGGCTGGTTTTCTGCTGGCGATGTTGAGACTCTACGAGAAGGCGCGTTATGATGTTCAACATCTGTCATCGATTGCCGAGTTGGCGGAAAAATTACACAGGAGGTTGGATCTGCAAGAGATTCTATCGGACACGATACAGGCGTTCAAGCACTTCATGCCGTGCGATGATATTTCTATCGCCAAGGTTGATGAATTCGATGACAGCGGCGAAGTACTCGTGTCGACCTATATCAAGGAGAATACCAGATTCTCATTGAATGATGGTCTTGTAGGGTTTGTTGCGCGGCATAAGAATTCTATCATCAAGGACGATCTCACCAAGGGCAACCTGGTAACGTTCAAGAAGGAGGTGAAAACATCGAATGCTTCTTTTGTCGGCGTTCCCATTCAGCAGGATGACGAAATACTCGGCGTGATTTGGCTTGAGGATCATCAGCGAAGAAAATTCAACGAGGACGATGTCCGGGTACTCAACATACTCTCGTATCAATTATCCTTAGCATGGCAACGGGCTACTCTTTATGATAAGGTGAAGGAGCTCTCCATCCGTGATGGACTGACCGATCTCTATAACCACCGTCACTTCCAGGAAACCCTTGAGGCAAAGCTCAAGAAAGTTGATGAGCTTGTGCTTGTGCTACTCGATATCGATCACTTCAAGAAGATAAACGATACCTACGGTCATCAGGCAGGTGATAAGGTATTAAAGTTCTTGGGGCGGCTGATATCACAGATCGGAATTGCCGCGCGGTACGGCGGCGAGGAATTTGCGATCATCATTCCCAAATGTTCACTGAAGAAAGGCATGGACAAGGCAGTAAGGATGAAGGATCAGTTGCTGAAATCCGAGATCGGTGTCGATCAGACAAAAATTAAATTCACCGTGAGCATCGGAATTGCACATTATCCCAGTGATGCCGAGAGCAGGGTAGAGTTGATCGAAAAAGCGGATCGTGCTCTCTACACGGCGAAGGAGCAGGGGCGCGATCGTATCATCATCGCCCAAACCATGAAGGAGCGATGAGTTTTGGTATTGCTTTGGGTGGTGGTGGGGCCAAGGGTCTGGCCCATGTCGGGATTCTAGAAGTCCTCGAAGAACATAACATCAGACCAAAATTCGTTGCTGGCACATCCATTGGTTCAGTCATCGGTGCGCTATATTGTCTGCAGGGTTCAGCCAGGGGATTGCGAGAAAGGGCCAAGCAGATGGTTGCGTCGGACGAGTTCAAGAATGTGGAACTGGATAAATTCTACGCCGATGCAGAAAGCATTTTCGAACGCTTTAGAAATGAGGTGTTCGAGAAGTTTTTTCTTGGGTCTTTGTTATTCAAGAAATCACATTCCAAATACGATGCGACGGAGAAACTATTCCGGGATATGCTGGGAGATAAGAGCTTAGAAGATTTTGTGATTGCTTTTGCCTGTAATGCACTCGATATACAATCGGGTGAGGAGGTTGTGTTCGAGCATGGTCCTCTCGCCGATGCTGTCTGGGCGAGTTGTGCGATCCCCGGAATTTTTCCGCCTTTTGTTAAAGGCGAGCGCATATTCGTCGATGGCGGCGTCATCGATAATATCCCGATCGAACCCGTGCGTAGCATCGGCGCCGAAAGTGTACTCGCAGTATATTTGAGCAAACGTCCAAGGTACGAAGGTAAACCCAACACCGGGTTCCAGATCAACCAGCGCTCATATGCCTTCATGAAATATCATCTTGATCAGCGCGTCCTGGCCGAGGCAGATCTAGTTATCGAACCTGAAGTGACCGGTTTTCATTGGGCCGATTTCTCGTCGATCGACGCATTAATCGAGCGGGGTCGTAAGGCAGCAATTCAGAATATTGATGCCATCAGGTTGATCGGCACGCGACGCTACCGTTTGAAGAAGATGTTGAGTAGGGTGTTTGGGGTCAGGTCTCTACCCCCTGCTGCTGCAGAAATTCTAAATTCGAAATCCGAAACTCGAAACAAATCTTAATATCAAAATTCAAAATTATTTTGTTTCTCAAAACTGACAACGGTTTTTCCTGATGTTCTGCTATTCTGTGCCAATTTTGTCCACATCTTGTATGTGGCAACAAAATTGAGTATTCCGTACTTACCATGAAGTACGGGGATACTCTGCCCACTGATCTTCTGATACACTGATATGCTTTTTCATCAGTCGGCCTAGGCATTACGGCGCTCGGAGCTCGCTGTGTATTATGTTCAAAGCATGCCCTCGGAGCGAAAGCGAAGGGGGTAGAGACCTGACCCCAGAGTAGGGCTTAGGATTTCCGCGGCAGCGGGTTGTAGTATCTGAGTGAAATCTTCCCGCCGTCGATGACGACATAGGAGAAGTTGTCGACCCAGTCTCCGGCATTGATGTAGTATTTTTTCCCTGGATACTCCTTGAATACCGGACTGTGCGAGTGACCCAGGATTACTACATCGACATCGCGCAGCCGGTGCAGAGCATAGCTTTCCAACATGCTCATCAGTCTGTCGCTTGTGTGCTGTTTTCGTGACAGATAAGCAATGCCTTGCGCGAAAAAAATGCCGATGTCCGGGTGAAGCCAACGGTACAACATGTGATTGAATTTCGAGCTGAGTAGGCCATCCCAGAAAGTTGTCCAGAGCCGCTTGTCGATTTTGTTGCCGTGAGCAAGGAATATGCGCTTGCCATCGATCTCAACGGTTGTTGGCTCCGCGTGCACGACGAAGCCAAAATTCTTTAGAAAATTTCCGATCGTCACCTCGTGGTTTCCTAACACATAGTGAACCTGCTTGCCGTCTCGTATCAAATTATACAGTGCTGCCAGTGGCGTGAAGTAGTCCTTGGGGAAAACAAGATTGTATTCGAACCAGAACTCGAATAGATCGCCGAGAATATAGAGGTTTGTCAAGCGCGGGCGTATATCGCGAAGGAATCTGAGGAGCATTTGGCAGCGATGGCTCTTATCGGTGCGGATGTGAGCATCACTTATGAAGACGTGCATCAATTTATTATATAGATTGGCAATCGCGAGTCAACAATACTTGACAATTCAACGGTCTGCTAGTATACTTTCGTATGAGCAATTTATTCATTTTTGGATTAGTAATCTTTACTCAGTACTTTGGTCAGAACAAAATCCAATACAAAGACTTCGATTTTCGTGTCCTGAGCACAGAACATTTCGACATCTATTTCTATCAAGGAGGCGATGACCTTGCTGCTTTTGCCGAAATAGTGCTGGAAGATGGCTATGTAATGCTAAGCGAAGAGCTGGGTGTCGACATCGAGTATACGATACCGGTAATACTCTATAACTCACCGAATGATTTTGCACAGACAAACATCACCCTGCAGATCATTCAAGAAGCCACCGGCGGATTTTCAGAGGTGTTGAAAAACCGTATGGTGTTACCTTTCACGGGCGATTACGAGGATTTTCGTCATGTCCTCGTGCATGAGTTAACCCATATCTTTCAGTTCGCGATCTTCTTCCCTTCACGCATGGAGGCGATTTTCAGTGGCGACATCATGTACTCGGTCCCGTTATGGGTTTTTGAAGGGCATGCCGAATTCATGTCACAGGGTTGGGATCTTGATACCGATATTTTCATAAGAGATTTGATTGTAAACAACAAGATGGTGCCTATCTATGTCCTTGAACGGTATGGTGGGTGGATAGTCTACAAAGAAGGTCAGGCATTCTATAGATACGTCGCTGATAAATACGGACGTGAGAAAGTCGGTGAGTTCATACATCTCATGAAGGTGAAGAGAAATGTTGAGACGGCTATCATGACCGTCTTCGGTGTTACTTCTGAAGAGTTCAATGAGCGATGGCTCAGATACTATCAGACACAGCATTGGCCTGAGGTGGATGAGTTAGAAGAAGTTGAAAGCTATGTACGGGTCATTTACGATCACAAGAAGACGAATTCCATCTACAATGCTTCAACGGCGATGTCTCCAAATGGCGATAAAGTAGCCTTCATCAGTGACCGATCCGGTGTCGCTGAGATTATAATGGTCTCCGCGATCGACGGTAAGACGATCAGGAGGTTGGTTAAGTCCGCATATTCATCGGGTTATGAAGGTCTGCATCTTTATGAGGGTGGTCTTTCATGGTCGGACGACGGCGAGTTCATTGCCTTTGCCGCTACGTCCCGGGGCAGTGATGTTTTGTACATAGTGCATGCTAAGAACGGCCGTGTCTACAAAAGGCTGCAATTCGATTTGGATGGTATCTACGCTCCGAAATTCAGCCCGGACAGTAAGAAGATCATCTTCACCGGCCTGAAGGATTCATACTCTGATATCTTTATCTGTGATATTGAAACCGGCATTCTCCAGAACGTGACTAACGACATATATTCGGACCATTATCCGGATATGCTTTCTGACGATGTCATCGTCTTTGTTTCTGATCGTCCCGACTCCAATGAAGAATACTATTTTGGTAACCGCGGGTTATTCCTCTATCGAAGTGGCGAGATGATTCGATTGACGCCGCGCACGAAGCATTTGAAGACCCCGCTTTTCACGCCCGAGGGTGATATATTCTTCATCGCCGATTATGATTCAGCGTATAATCTCTATTACTATTCGATGGAAGAGGAAAGGATAACCAAGCGGAGCGATGTCTTCACGGGTATCTATTATCCGTCGTTTTCAAAGGACGGCAGCAGAATAGCCTTTGCCTATTACGACAATTATGGATATGACATCTGTGTTGTCAAAGACCCGATCAGCTACATGCACGACTACGAAACCTTGGATACCATTGAGGTCGCAAGCGAGGATTACTACATACCGGAGTTGTTAGATCAGGATAACATAAACAAATACAAAACGCGGTTCACCATTGATTATTACACGGCCAGCGCGGCATATTTTTCAGCGCTAGGGTTTTCCGGTGTTGGGCAAATCGGTGTCAGTGATATATTGGGTAATCACCATTTCCAGTTCGCCTCGAATTTCTACGGCAGTATTACAGGATCAGATATATTCCTCAATTATTGGTATCTGAAGAAGAGAACCGACTTTGGGGTGCAGCTTTTCCAGTATCTCAACTACTTTTCTGACCGTTGGGATCTCTTGGTGTGGCGTTATCTAGGACTGGGCGGTGGTCTCCAGTATCCGATCGACCGCTTCATCAGGATCGAGCTGGGATTGTATGCCTACCGGCTGTACCAGACAAGGTGGCTTAACTATTTCCCTGATTACTACTCCAGTTGGTCGCAGAACACTGCTTATAATATCATATATCCTGAGGTCGCCCTCATCTTCGACAATGTCAAATGGGGTGTTCTCGGCCCGCACGATGGAAGGCGTTTCCGGATCGGTGCTTATAGTACGGTATTCAGCGACCGAGACATCAGAACCGTAACCGTTGACTGGCGCAGATACTTCAGTCTCTCGCCGCGTGCGAGTTTTGCAGCACGTTTCGTGCTCGGAACTAGTTTTGGCGAGGATCCTGATTACTGGTCGATAGGTGGTCCGTATTCCTTGCGTGGTTATGGCTATTATGCATTCACTGGTTCGAAAATAAGTTTCCTGAGTCTTGAGTATCGGTTCCCATTTATTGATGGCCTGAAGATCGCATTTCCACTGCCCATGGAATTCAGAAACCTGCGCGGTGTTCTCTTCGTCGACGTAGCAACCGTGTATACGGATACCTTCAAGCTCTGGGAAACCGAGGGTACCTTTCGCCTCAAGGATGTAAAAATGGGGGTTGGTGCCGGATTGAGATTCACTTTCATGAACTTCATGTTCAGATTGGACTTTGCCCGCGCCCACAATCTGAGTGGTTGGTATCTTGACGACAACCAGCGATCCAAGTGGATATTCTATTTTACACTTAGTCCCGACTGGTAGTATCTACTCTTCTGTACGCTTAACCTCCACAAGAATATGCGCATAATTGGCGTTTGTATGCTGTGCGTCACGCTTGCCCTGGTTTCAGACTGTAAGAAAGAAGAAAAAATAGTCGTCGACTTCTGACATGTCATGGACGGTCCGCTCGACAAGGGGCTCGACGAAATGATCAGCGATTTCAACCGACTGCATCCTGAGGGGCAGGTGCGCTCAGTACATATGGCTCCTACGACGTCCTGGTGCAGAAGCTCATGGGTGCCATTTCGTCGAATACACCGCCGGTCATTGCTCAAATGTATGAATCCTGGACAGATCAATCCGCATTTACTTGAACGAGGTCATGGAAGAAACGATGAGACTCGAGAGAAGTCCACAGTAGGCACTGAACGATGCAGCCACCCGGCTGTCGTTGAACTGAGATAAAATTACTCGGCGACGAGGCTCACCTTCCTGGTGAAAATTTCGTTTTCATAGCCTGCCCGTAGGAAGTATAGTCCTGAGCTAAGCTTACACCGGTTGTCATCAAAACCTCTCCAGAGGACTTCACGCATACCCGGTTCAACATTTTCATTCAATATTGTGGCAACCAGTCGGCCGGTAATGTCGTAAGCCTTGATCCATAGGTGCCCACTTCTTGGTGCGGAAAACCGTATCCTGAGATTCTCCGTGAAAGGGTTTGATGTGGGTGCCGGCATTACAAACCGGGCAGGTACTTCATGTCCAAATTCAGTGATTCCCAGCTCAGTGCTTATTGCATATACCTCACCACCGTTTCCGAATTCGCGTGCGTGCACGGCCTTGCCTCCGGCACTGATTAGCGAGCCGTCACTTGAAATATCAACAGAAAAGATCGAACCCGGTTCATCTATATCATCGAGCAACTGGAAAATAGGAGTTGAAGAGCTCCGGTCAAAGACAGTTAAGACATCACCGTAAGTTGCATTCAACTGTCCCCATGATGCGGCAACGGCTATTGAACCATCTTCACTCAGAGCACAGGAAGCTATATAATCGCCATATTGAGCGTATTCCCAGAGCGGTGTTGCCGAAGAGGAATCAAAGAGTAATACTTTCCCAGTATTGCTGGGACTGTATTGATAGGTCCCGGCCATGATGGTTGACCCGTCGTCGGAAATCGCAATCGCGGTTACCCACGGATGGCCAGTAGGACACTGCCATGCCAAATCATAGTTGCTCCCGTTCCATCGGTAAAGGTAAGTTCTCGTATTGAAATCACCTTTGACTAGATAGACGCCGTCACCCGATATCCTTGCGACGGTCTGACCATATTGCGGTATTGAATCGCGTCTTGAGCCATCAGCGTTGAAGACGTATATCACGTTGTAGGTCGAGACGCAAAATACCGAGCCATCCCCGGTCATGTCAAGGCCGTAAATGCCCGTATTCGGGTCGAAACTAATAGTACGTATTGTGTCGCCAGTATTGCTCAGCACGAATATTCTGCCGTCCGTGTCCTGTTGTGCAAGGGCTGCGTAAACAGTGCCGTCATCGGCAACACATATTGTTGGCCCGTGGGAACTGGATGAGAAATTAAATCCGGAGGGAAGACTGTATACCCAGTTCGGGGTTGCACTTAGCGGACTAAAACAGTAGCACGGCTCACCTTGAGCAATGACTGCGATATCGTCTCCGTTGGTCGAGACATCCACAGAGATAAACCATTCCGCACTCGGCATTGGATAATTCCAGGTCGGCGCTCCCGTGCCCATTGTTTCATATAGACTTGTTCTTTCATTGTTCAGATACCAGCCGGCTTGTAGCCATGTTCCGTTACCGGAAATCGCGGCGTGTTGCGCGATTGCATTCTGATGATTACGGTCAACCCACAGGATTTCGGCCCGGTAATTATCATAGAAATCAGTTCCTGCCTGAACATTGGAATTGCCCGATGGCGTGGTGATGAATCGTGTGCCCGAAGAACCCGTTTCGATTTCGACACCGGGTATTCCATCTTGTTTCATGGTGCCGGTGAATAAAACGGTCACTGAGATCAAAAACACTGACAAGTATTTCATTGTTTCCTCCTTTAAAAGTATAACCGTATGGTATAGAGAGTCAATCTTGATTTTGATTCCGGGCTTCGTATAATAAAGGGTGCTGCTCTTCCTGGTTTTACTCAGTTATCCTTTCACCGCATATCTAGATTCGAGTCTGGCGTTTGTTGGTCTCACGAGAGACGAAACCCATCCGTTGCTGAGGACCTATCTGGAGCAAAAAATCAATGAAAAAAGAGGTGAAGAGTAGCCGGTGACGATATTACCACTGGAGAGGTGAACCGCGGGCAATCTATTGCTTGAGCGACCTCGTTATTATTTTACACATCAAGCCAGCTCATATTGACAATGAGCTGAATATATGTAAGATTTTTGTATGCCGAGTTGGATTAAGGCGAAGAGGTTCAGTGCGTTTACTGCCTTACCCTATGGAGGGAATCCAGCCTGGGTAGTACTTGGCGCTGAGGATTTGACCGATCGTGAAATGCAGACCATTTCCTCTGATCTGAACCCCAATTCGGATACCGCATTTATTTTTTCCGAGTCAACACACGAGGCAAATATCTTCCTCCGTTTCTTTAATGGAGATAAAGAGATGAATTTCTCCAGTCATGCCGTGATTGCTACCTATTTTGCGTTGAGTGGTGAGGGTGTACTCAAACTGAAAGAACCTGAGACGACGGTCAAGCAACGCACAAAAACTGGCATCAATCCGGTGGAGCTGAGGGTCGAGGGTGATAGAATCACACGGGCGACCGTTACTTTGGCAAAACCAACATACCTGGACCTCGAGGTGAAACCGGCATTGGTTGCGCGGTTCCTGGGGCTCAGTCAAGCGGATGTCACTGGTGCCGGTCTGTCCATGGATGTCACATCTACCGGCTTCTACGACCTGATTGTGCCTCTGCGCTCACTCAAGGAAATGAGAAATATCATGCCGAACTTCTCGCTGATGGATAGTTTTTGTGTCCGGCTTGGGATCAGTGGCGTTATTGTGTTCTGCCGTCAGACATTTGATGTCGAAAGCACGGCGTTCATGCGGCACTTTACACCTTCAATAGGTACTAACGAGAACCCTATCTCGGGTTTGGCCGCCGGTACCCTCGGATGTTATTTGTTGAAGCATAAGCTGATTGAAGCAGCGAATTTCTCCAGGATAGTCATCGAGCAGGGACATCTTCAGCAAAAACAGGGGAAGGTGTATGTTCACCTCGAGACAACGCGTGGTCAGATATACCGTGTGAAAATAGGTGGCAACGCAGTACTTACCTTCACTGGCTACATTCTCACTCCATAGTTACAAAGAAACCTTTATTTTGTCAGGTCTTGCTTGACGAAATAGTGATTTTGAATATACTTGAAGCTATGTTTAGCAAATTCTCTGGTGGCGTGCATCCCCCTGAACAAAAGAATACAGAAAGCTGTGCCATCGAAGTAATGCCGGCACCAGAAAAAGTCTACATTCCTTTTTCTCAACATACAGGTAAGCCAGCCAAACCATTGGTCGATAAGGGTGACGAAGTGAAAATCGGAACGAAGATCGGTGAACTCGACGGTTTCATATCGGCTTCAGTACACGCGAGCGTTTCAGGTAAAGTTCTCAATATCGTTGACCATCCGCATCCTGTGATCGGTACTTCATTGTGTTGCGTGGTTGAGTCGAACAACAATGATGATTGGGTGAGTGATTTAAAGGCGGGACAAGATATTGGTGGCATGACTGAGAAACAGCTCCTCGATGCGGTCAAAGAAGCGGGTATCGTCGGTCTCGGTGGTGCTGCATTTCCCACCCATGTTAAACTGGCGCCGCCCAAGGGAAAGAAAATCGATACCTTGATAATAAATGGCTGTGAGTGTGAACCAATGCTTACGGCTGACCACCGGTTGATGCTTGAGTACGCGACGGCGATCATCGAAGGGGCACGAATCTTCCAAAAAATTCTTCACGCATCTAGTCTCGTCTTCGGGATTGAGGACAATAAAAAAGATGCCGTCGAGTTGTTTGGGAGAGAGGGGATTGGGGTTGTGCGATTGAAGACCAAGTATCCTCAGGGAGCGGAAAAACAGTTGATCAAGGCGATCTTGAAACGCGAGGTTCCGAGGGGCGGGTTACCAATGGATGTTGGATGTGTCGTACACAATGTCGGTACCTGCTACGCAGCATTGATGGCGGCTAAGTTCCGTAAACCGCTCATCGATCGTATCCTGACCGTTGCCGGTGACGGTGTGAAGGAGATGAAAAATATCCTGGTTCGGATCGGTACACCAGTAAGTGATGTTATTGAGTACTGTGGTGGTTACGTGGAAACACCCAAGAAGATAATTTTCGGTGGGCCAATGATGGGCATCGCTCAGTACTCAGACAATGTTCCGGTCATTAAAGGGACGTCCGGCATTCTTGTCTGGCAAGACGCCAGGGTGGTCGAAGAGGGTCCATGTGTGAGATGTGCGAGTTGTGTTGATACTTGTCCGATGGGACTCATGCCTACCGAGATCTGTAGTTTTGTGAAGAACAAGAATTTCGAAATGGCCAAGGCTTATGGTGTGCTCGATTGCATTGAATGTGGCTGCTGCGCCTATACGTGCCCCGCGGGAATTCCGCTCGTGCATTACTTCAAGTACGGGAAGAGCGAAGTCTGGAGAATGTCGAAATAATGAAAGAGATACTTGTAGTATCGGCTTCCCCGCACATCACGTCCAAGCACAAGACGAGCACTGCAATGCGTGTGGTCATTGCTGCGCTGCTACCTGCCTTAGCTTATGCTACTTATCTGTTCGGACTGCGCGTATTGTTCGTAACGCTCGTCAGTGTTGCGGCCGCGGTCGGTTGCGAAGCATTGATGCAGAGGATGCTGGGTAGAAAGATAACGGTTACTGATGGTAGTGCAATCCTCACCGGGCTGCTGCTTGCCTTCAATTTGCCACCGGGCGTTCCATGGTGGTTACCTGCCGCCGGCAGTGCCTTTGCTATCATCTTCGCAAAACAGTTGTTCGGTGGGTTAGGTTATAATTTCATCAATCCTGCACTGGCTGGCCGCGCATTCTTGATGGCCTCGTGGCCTTCTTTGATGACCAAGGAATGGCTGGCACCAGTTGGGGGAACCTTGTCTGGTATTGATGGGGTTACCGCGGCGACGCCTTTGAGCCTGCTCAAGAATCCCGCAAATTATGGTGACCCTCAACTCTTGATCAGACAGCTTAGTGATTTTGAAACGGTGCGCAATGTCTTCTTCGGCAAAATAGGTGGTTGCATTGGTGAGACATCGGCGCTGCTGTTGCTCATCGGTGGTTTGTTCTTGATTTTTCTAAAGATCATCGATTATAGGATAGTCATCGGATATCTGGGAAGTTTTGCGCTCTTGGCTTGGTTGTTGCCGACCCAAGGCAGTGTTTTGTTTCATCTTTTTGCGGGCGGTCTTTTCCTCGGTGCTTTCTTCATGGCAACCGATTGGGTGACATCACCGGTCACCAGAAAAGGCAGATGGATATTCGGCATCGGCTGCGGTGTCATAACGATTATCATACGAGTCTGGGGCGGATACCCTGAGGGTGTTTCCTATTCGATTCTCTTGATGAATGTTTTCACACCTTTTATTGATAAGTTGACCAAGGAACGCGTGTTTGGTGAGTTACCGAAGAAGGGGGTGAAGAAATGACCGGAACGCGGCAGATGGTAATCACCTTGTTCGTTGTTGCTGTTACTTGTGCAGTGATTCTTTCATTCGTCTATGCTTTCACAGAACCCCGTATCGCAGAAACCCAGGCCAAGCTGACGCTCAGTGGCCTGGAAGAGGTAATCA
>DAOVAN010000175.1 GCA_030671005.1 Caldifarciminota bacterium | reverse complement strand
ACTGAAATGGGTAAACCGATTCTCTATGTACCGGGCTTATCGTCAATAGAGGATATCGCGACGATTGCTTCACTAAACATATTGTCTCAAGTAGCCAAGAAAACCGCCGAATACAACACGACGCTGCTTGTACCCAACCGCAGCCCTGTGGTATATGTCGTCGCCCGGGAAATTGTAAAAGAATCCTATACTGATGCTGGTAGACCAGATGCATTCAATCCTGACAATATCTACTTCGTGACTTCGAACCAGTGGGCCTATGCAGCCGCGGTATGCGGCACCATGGTCAGGGAAAAACCTGCCACAAATCTTTTCCTGGGTTATTTCTGGGCTGAATCCTTGGTTCTGGCTGAAACCGGTGCGTCAACCGGCGCTATACAGATTGCGGGTACAGACTCCGTGTTCCAGCTTCCATTCTTCATAACGGCGTGCGATTATACTCTGATCGGAGAGGAACTGTACGCGGCATCTGCATACTTATCCAAGGAGCCTCTCCTCATAGGTTCATTGAAGGGACAAGACTGGGGAAAAATGATCGTACTCGGCATACTCATTGTAGCATCGGCACTCATCATGTTCGGCCTTCGTGAGATAGTCACACTCTTTAACATATAACAAAGGAGGACAACAATGAAAAAGCGAATACCATTAATGGTGTGCATGTTCCTGGGCATCGCCATGATCGTGCAATTCTTCATCCCCCATTCCATAAGTACTCAGTTCTATGACCACACAACCCGATGGTTCATTGCAATCATTGGTTTTGCCTGGGTGCTCGGTATAGGCAGCATAATCGACCACCATACAACCCGCATCAGACAGAAAAAAGAGAACTGGTATTTCAGTTATGTAACTCTGACCGGGCTTGCGGTGATGGCAATTCTCGGGCTATTCTGGGGTATACAAAGGGGTACCTTGTTCATGACGCTTTGGGAACATATCATTTTACCACTCGGTGCCACGATGTATGCAATGCTCGCCTTTTACATGGCTTCCGCTGCATACCGTGCATTCCGCGCACGCACAAAAGAGGCAACAATACTGCTCATCGCAGCATTTGTGGTCATGCTCGGTATGGTGCCATTTGGCTATTATATCTCACCTAAACTGCCCGAATTTGCTGAGTGGCTGCTACGGGTTCCTAACACCGCAGCAAAACGAGGAATCATATTCGGTGTAGCATTTGGAGCTATCTCAACCGCGCTTAAAATAATCCTCGGCATAGAACGTTCATGGCTCGGTGGAGGTTGATATGAAGCCATTGGAATTTTTGACCAAAATCCCACGCCAGGTAATCTTCTTGATAATAGCATTGGCGGTTGCCATCCCTCTAGTAGTACCTATTGGTATTCCGGTAAATGTCATGCCCCAGACCCAAAAACTTTTCGATGCCATGGAAGAACTGGGACCAGAGTCGAAACCTGTACTCATTTCCTGCGATTTTGATCCACAATCACTGCCTGAGTTGTATCCAATGCTATTGGCCATTATGCGTCAGTGCTATGCGCGGGACGTCAAGGTGGTACTCATGGCATTGTGGCCACAAGGTACTGGTATGGTCGAAATGGCATTCGAGGAATTGTCTGCGGAATTCACCAAGGAGTACGGTGTTGATTATACGTTCCTTGGATACAAAGTCGGTGCTACGGCTGTCATGCTGGGCATGGGTGAGAATATTGAAGGGGTCTTTCCCAACGACTATTACGGCGCACCGACGAGCTCCCTGCCCTTGATGTCCTCAGTGAGGAACTACAAAGACATAAGTCTTGTCGTTACCCTCTCCACAGGCGATCCAGGGTGGCGCTTCTGGCTGCTGTACGCCCAAGCAAGGTATGGAGTGCGATTAGGGGTCGGGGTCACCGCGGTTTCGGCGGCTGACGTCTATCCCTATATTGAAACCGGACAGGTAATTGGACTACTCTCGGGCATGAAAGGAGCATCTGAATACGAGACCCTCGTGCAGAAGAAAAACTACTCAAAAGGCCTCCTGCGGGCCTCGCAAGGAATGGATGCACAGTCTGTCGGACATCTCTTCATAATGATATTCATCATCATCGGCAATGTCGGTTACTTCCTTCAGAAAAGAAGCAGGAAGGTGGAGAAATGACAAAAACTCAACTAGCCAATAATAACATCACTGCCTACCCCGTAGGTTGTGAAACGTACGGGGTTATCTGTTCTTTATCTCCGACATCGAAGCAAGAAGTTCTGAGAACTTTTTGCTAAGGGAGGAAAAAGTGAATATCGCAATCCCCTGGGAAAGCCCGGAAGCCGCTCTGATCTGGGTTTCGGCGTTATTAACATTATGCATCTTCTCATTTTTGTACCGTGATAACATTTTCTATCGTTTTGCGGAACATCTGTTTGTCGGTGTCTCAGCCGGGTATTTAATAGCGCTGACCTGGCATAATCAAATATATCCAAATCTCATGCGACCGCTCTTCGTGGAAGGTAATCTGCTATATATCATACCGCTCGTGTTCGCCTTGTGCTACTTTGCCCGCTTCATTCCGAAGCTGGCCTACTTGGTTCGGTTGCCGATTGCTTTTGTCATCGGTTGGGGTTCAGGTGTAGCAATACCCGCCGTGTTCCAGAGAGATATCCTGAGACAGACACAAGGCACACTGCTGGTGCCTGAAGCCTTTGCCCGATGGGATACAGGTTTGTGGGCGATCGTGGTGCTCGTGGGTGTGATCTGCACGATCATTTACTTCTTCTTCTCACGAGAGAGAAAGGGCATCCTCAAGCCTGCGGCAAACATCGGAATCATCTTCCTCATGCTCGGTTTCGGTGCCTCCTTCGGTTATACGGTCATGGCTCGTATCAGCCTACTCATCGGGAGATTTCAGTTCTTGTTGGGAGATTGGCTAGGGATTATCAAGTAGGCCACCACATAGACGTACCACGTCGTACGTTGAACGGTTACGAAGCCCGTTTCGTATATCGTAAAAGGGTCACGTCTAAGAAAATACTAACATCATTGCCAGTATAACAAAAATCCCAGTGACAACACGATCGACGTTGCCTTTTCAGTCGATACGGGCCCCGTTAAATAAGGAAAAATGATTCATTACGGATAGCGAATGGTAGTTCAACAAAGAAATCGTCATACGCGCAGACAA
>DAOVAN010000093.1 GCA_030671005.1 Caldifarciminota bacterium | reverse complement strand
GATTTTGCGAAGTTGGGTACATCTGGTGCGCAATTCCTCAAAATCGGTATCGGTAGGGGTGCAGCTATGGGTGAGGCGTTCGTCGCAATATCTGATGATGCTACGGCAAGTTTCTGGAATCCCGCAGGACTCGCCATCCTTACCATGCGTGAGATTGGCTTTCATCACAACGAATGGATTGCTGACATCAGACATGAGTATCTGACTGCCGCGTTTCCGCTTGGTGGTTTTGGCACATTGGGTCTTAGTGTCACGGCATTACAGATGGGTGAGATGGAGATTACCACGGTGGATAACCCCAATACTACAATACGCGAGGATACGGGCACGGGCCAATTCTTTAATGCCTCAGATTATGCCGTGGGCTTCTCGTTTGGCAGGATGTTCACTGACCGTCTTGCGGCAGGCATTACATTCAAGGCGGTTCAGGAACAGATCTTTTACACGACTGCCGCGGGTATTGCGTTTGATTTTGGTATCCACTACAACACCGGCGTCAAGGGGTTACGTCTGGCAGCATCGATGAGCAATTTTGGAACCGACATAGCTTATGGTGGTCGGAACCTCGATGTTACCTATGACCCTTATCCGGGCTCACCAGTCTTTTACGAGCTGTTGCCCGCTTCACTCAAGTCATCAAATTTCCCTATGCCACTGACTTTCCGCTTTGGCCTTGCGTTCAATGCTGTCGAGACAGAGGCGAACGTACTGACTCTAGCCCTTGACCTGAATCATCCCAATGACAATTTTGAGACACTCAACTTGGGTATGGAATACGGTTATCTGAATACACTATTCCTGCGCTTCGGGTACAAGGCATATCTGAGTATGGAGTACATGAGGGCGATGAGCGGTGGAGAACCAGTGCTCGATACGGTCGAAGACCGTATGACATACCCTGAATGGGGTGATGACTGGCAAGAAATGCTTAATAACCTTACCGCCGGTGTTGGATTCAATCTGAGAACCGGCTCCACGATGTGGAAAATCGACTATGCATACATGAATAAAGGAATCCTCAAGGCAACACATCGCCTTGGTTTGACTATCGGTTGGTAAGATAAATTATGCGTGCAGACCTGCTTAAGGTCTGCACGCATCGATTGCGTAAAAAGAATGAAAGGAGGTGGTTATCAGTAAAGAGGTAAGACTCAGACGAGGAGAAAGCAAGTACACTAAAAGGAGGAAATAATGAAACGGTTATGTATGTTGCTTTTGGTCGTTATGGTTGTTGGTTGGGCTCTGCCCTACAATGTTGATCAGGTAGATCCCGAAGGGCCCACCCCGAGGCCGGGAACACCCCTCATGGACCGCACTTTCATCGACACAGCCGGTGATATGCGTGCAATCATGGGTAGTCAGGGAAAGAGTATTTGTGTGTCTGGTGGCGGCGAAGCGATCGCGGTGCTTTATGGCGGAGTCACTGGTGACCCGAACAACTCAATGCAGGCACAGGTCGCTTATTCGCTGGATGGCGGTGCAACGTGGAGCATATATGGTCCATTCGGTAATCCACCGGCCCGGAGACTCTACAACGATATTGTTGGTACGCCTGACTTCCATGCTAATCCAGGTGAGCTGTTCTTTATCTGGCAGGAAAACACTCAAGGCTACAATGATGGCGTGATCAATGTGATGATTGAAGAGAACATACCCTCGGCACCTTCATTTTCAGTTCCAGGTCAATTGCCGAACTCTTCACCTCCGGCAATGTTCCCGTGGGAACCGGGTATGGATTGGGACAGAGATAACCCGCAGAACCTGGTTGCCACTGCCTGGAGCTTCCTGGCCAATGGTAATGAGTGGGCCTACGCCTGGACTTCTAATGATGGTGGCTATACCTGGTCGGACAGCATTCCGATGACTCACGTTACTGCGGATGGTGCGTGCGGGCCTATTGCATTTGGTACGGGTGGCTTTGTGGCATATACTTTCCATGCTTACCGTAACTTAGGTGGGACTGACTCGATACATGCGCCGTATTATATGGAATCTACTGACGGTGGTGCCAGCTGGAGTACTCCAATAAGTCTTGATATTATCCCAGCCACTATGTTGTCTAATTTCTGGTGGCATGAGATCGACATTCAGGTCATCAATGGTGAACCCTGGGTCATGCATAATGATATTGGCACGCCAGGCGGCGGACCGTATATCGCGAAGGGTACGGGTTCTCCTGGTAGCTGGACCTGGACTCTATACGATCTAGGCGTAATCGGCGCGGATTCGACGATGTATGGTTCTGACCTCTGGCAGTGTGTGCCCAGTCAGTATATATCATTATCCTATAATCCGGACAATGGTATGATACTGGGGTCATATAAGTCCAATATCTTTATTGGCGATGGCAGTGTGTACAATGGAGCGCACGTTCAGGGTTGTTATACCATGGACAATGGCAATACCTGGACGATCACTGACCCGCTTTCCACCTCAAATAATGGTGCGATTGTGTGGGGTGACTGGAGTCAAACCGAGACGGCAGATCATATGTGGACCGACGGTGGTTACAGCAGGACCAATACGGTCTGGATAGATGGGATTACGTTTGCGCTGTACCATGAGACCGGGCTGGTTACAGAATGGGGTCCTCCGATTGGTGTTGAAGAGGTCAGCGGCAATCTAGTCAGCGTTTACCACTTCGGCGTGACACCTTCGGTAACCTCGAATACCTGTCGTGCGGCATTCACAATGCCGAGCGCAGGCAATATCTCGCTCACGGTTTATGACGTGACCGGTCGTGTTGTCGACAATGTGTTCAGCGGTCAGGCTAGTGGTGAGCAGGAATTCAACATTAATACTTCACAGCTGGCCAACGGTGCATACTTTGTCGTACTCGAGACCGAACAGGGTGAAGCTATACAGAAGATAATCACACTACACTAATCAGAATAAGGTCAAAAAAGGGGAGACTTTGTCTCCCCTTTTTTGTTAGAATTTATGTTCTGTTGTGTCGTCTCAATAGACCAGTGCACTCGCCGGTCTACAGCAGCCCGTAGTACTTGATGAGTCTGTTCTGATAGCTTATTCGATTATACCCAGCCACGGGCCAAGAATGAACTGGAAGCGGCCGATCAAGAGACTGACCCGGGCCATGACTGTATATCCAAATGCGGCACCAAAACCGACCATGATGAAGATAATACCAATTCTCGAAGTGACACCGAGCATGCCTCTGTGTTCCCTGGAGAAATAGAAGTATGAGAGAGTGCATACAACACCGATGAAGAGGATCATCGACCATATGATGCCATTGGAGCCAGCATTCCATGTCTGAAAGTTCTGAGGCGTGAGAATAGTCCCTTGCACCTGCCGGATGATGTCAGCCTGAACCGTTGCCGGTATTACTGCGCCGGTGTAGTAACCAATGGTCACCGCAATTGGAATGCGTACCAGCCATGAAACCCTCGGTATGAATCTCATGACATAGAGCATGCCGACCATGAACGGAAGGATGAAGAACAACCTTCCCTCATTGAACAACGGCGAAAAGAGATTGGGGATGAGCACGCGATGTACGGTAAAGGTTAAGAAGTAACCGTTGGCAACCCCGACGAATAAGTGTTCGGCAAACTTGTAAAACGGATTATCCTTGTACAGAAAGGAAAATATACAGAGTGTCAGTAAGCCACTAATCCAAACCCAGGGGTCTTGTGCGATATTCATCTTTTCTCCTTTAGGGAAAAGTTTTCAGAACTTTTCCCTTCGATTACCCCGTACGTTTTACAACCTACGGGGCAGGCGGAGATGAAAAATAGATTACCCCGTACGTTTGACAACCTACGGGGCAAGCAGCGATGAGAAATAGTTACTGTGATCATTTTGACACCCCCTTGCCTTGACGTTTCCGAACGAAGTAGCCGACATTGCCGATGATGATAAACGCGATCATTGTGAGATGAGCTGCGGTCAAAGAACCGAGTGCTTCACTTGCTTTGCGTCTACCTTTAAGCATCAATTTCGTTTCAACCAGTTCTTCGTATTCTGCAGCACCCTTCATGCCGATCATCAATCCAGAAAACTGGCCGGTTTGATAGTACTGATAGAATTCTGAGGCACTGACCGCAGTAATACCCGCACCCACCGCAACGCCGAAGCGTGTCTGCGAATAGGCAACCCACCACAAAGGGGCAGTGGCACCACTCAGGGACACGAGTATGCCGACATCGTTAAAGTTCTTCACTGTGGCCATCATGGGTAATGAATCGGTGCGATACCCGTAATAGTCTCTCGTGTATACATTCGTAATACTACTACCCATTCCGAGCAGCGGCACGATCGGTGGTGGTTGCCAGCCGAGAAAAACATAATCTTGGCCATATATTATACTGTCGGCGCGCGACGTAGACCGGCTGTTGAACTCTTCGGTTACCTGGTCGAGCGCCTTCTTGGCAAGTCCCAGGGGTTGAACGTACAGTGATAGAACAGCAACTCTTATTCTCTGGTGAAACGCGTGGCGCAATACCGCGATGCCCATCGGTTCCATCTCAGGTAGTGTTTGTGGGTCATAATCAAAGTCGATCATCAAGATTTGGTCATCAGGGATGGCGTCGACCGCATCGAACAGTTTATTGACTGGCGTCATGACCCGGACTTTCTGGACCGAGGGAATTATCAGGGGTAGCATGACAACGAGCGCGAGGATCAAGTATATGATGCGCCGATCTAGTGTGGATAGGAATTTTATTATCTTCATTCCTTACCTCCCAGCCATGATCTTTCAATGCCCAGTATGATTTTCAGTGATGTAGCAATGCCACCGAGTGCAATGCCAAAGGTGATTCCTCTCTTTGCGGCAACATTGGGGATGTCCATGATCCACTGGGCAAATGCTGGTAAATGGGGGGAGATCTTATCAGCAATGGGTAAGACACCGATCATGATGATGAAGGCGGTTGTGAGGAGAAGGCTTGATTCTAATGAGCGGGCACGGAATGAGCGGTAAGAGGCCGATGCCATGAAGAAGGCCAAGAGGGCGAACATGGTTGAGCCGAGCGGTACGATGATGTTGAGATACAAGGTTTGGATATCGAATTGAAGTCCGGCGATGCTCGTCGGGAGGAACAACTCGCCCTCGACACCGCCGAAAAGGCCAATCGCACCACTGACCACGAAGCTGATTATCAGCACGTATGAATATGGCCAGTTCTCGCGCTTTCGTTTTATCTTATCTTGATGCACCTTTATAAGGCTGACTAAACCGAGGATGATGGCAAAGGCGGTTACGACCCGCAAGAAGTCGTTTCTCAATGCGTTATCGAAATTCTGTACTGTTGTGTGTGGTATGTAGTACGGAACGATCGCCATGATGCCAAAAATGAACACCAGAAATAGCGGAAATTTTCTCTTCATGAATCACTCCTATCTAAATAGACTGAGAATTGGGAATTTTGTTAATAATCCGATAAGTGAACCAATAACAAGCGCGGTGAAAATTACCATTTTGCCCCAATCTTCGCCTTTGATTGCACCCAGTAGTAGTGGTTCTTTCGAGATGTAAGCGGATGCGGCATACAATTCCTCCCCGATCAATGTGAAGTCACAGGCGGTGACGAAAAATGGCAACTGTGTGACCTGGTCAGTGCCAGCGATTTGAATAGCGCCGGTTGATGCTCCGGTTTCGGCAAGGATCAGTGATTCGGCCTTAAAATAACCAATGAGAAAATTAGCCGCGGGTTTTTCCCTGAGCATCACGCCGTTAACCGCTGCGGCGTAGGCAAACTGCGAATCGGTGACAAAATACACCTTGTCCGTATCAAATAGGTCTGGCCGGCCGATAGTCGTGTAGGATTCCTTGACGATCTCTCGTGCTACCGTATACACTACGGGGTCCGAGATAGGAACAATGAGTGGTGTTTCGTATTGACCTGTTTTCTTCGCAATTTCACCAAGAATGTTGAAGGATGCGATTGTCGCGATGTTGCTAACTCTTCCTATACCCATGCAATAGAGGATCGGCCTGCCCATTTCAGTTGCTCTGCCTACGGCTTCGTCCACAGCATCAAGACCGCTGATCTTGCGGATGAATAGTCTCTTGCCTCTTCTCGCTTGATTTATGAAGAAAAGAATGATGACACTGAACACGATCATGGCAATGAAAAGAACAGTCGCACCCATATTGAACCATTGGGGTTTGCTGCGTACTGGTGAGGATGGTTCTGAATAAGACCTTTCAGCATCTTGTAAAGCAGCAACCTTGTAGGTATATTCTATGCGGTCCTCAGTCTCATCTTCGTATTTTGTACGTCCCGAGCCTAAGAAACCCACTAATTCGTAGATCTCATCAGCTTCGCTGCGATATATCTCATAGCCCTCAATGGCCGCATCGTCAGGCGACAACTGCCACTCCGTGGTTATCGAACCGCCACCATCATTTGGTGTATCATAGGCGCGTACGTCCGTCGGTGGAGCAAGGGCAAAGATGCCGGCCAATAATATGGTGATCA
>DAOVAN010000173.1 GCA_030671005.1 Caldifarciminota bacterium | reverse complement strand
AATATCTGCGGTACATCTTTGTCCGGGTGGCGCATGATTCGGACCTCGGTACCGTATACTTGCTTTATGGTCTTCTTGTTGAGCAGCGTGCTTGGTGTGCCTTCGGCATATACGCGTCCTCTATGCAAGAGAAGGAGGTTTTTGCAATATAGACTCGCAAGATTAAGATCGTGATGGATAACTGCGATGGAGATGCCCTGCGTATTCAGTTTATTGAGGAGCTCCATTATCGCAAACTGATGGTGTAGGTCAAGATGACTCGTCGGTTCATCGAGCAGTAGTATTTTCGGTGCTTGGGCGAGAGCCCGGGCGATGACCGCTCTCTGCCGTTCCCCTGAGGACAATGAATTGATCGATCGCTTGCGTAATTCCCAGACATGAGCGGCTCGTAGTGCATGCTCGACTGCAGACCGGTCGTGACGGTCTTCGCGTTCGAACGGCCGTTTATAAGGATACCGGCCCATCTGAACAATGTCTTCGACCGAAAAATCCAGCGCGAAATGAGTTTCTTGAGGCACGAATGCAATCGTCTGCGCAATGGCTTTTTGAGATTGATCAGAAAGACTACGGCCGAATAGAGAGATTTCACCCCCTTTTGGTTTTAGTATGCCACACAAGAGGCGAAGCATCGTTGATTTACCGGCGCCATTTGGTCCAATAATTCCGAGGAATTCACCTTGGCCTAATGATATTGATACATCGTGAATGACTCTATTCGTATTGTAGAAGAAGTGAATGTTTTTTGCCTCCAGCGCAATCATTTCTTGTATAAATATATGAAGAAAGGTACACCAACCAGTGAGGTGACTACACCGACCGGCAGCTCGTACACGGTGATGACACGCGAAAGGGTATCAGCCAGAACGAGGAAGGTGGAACCCAGAATAAACGAGGCACCAAGGTTATATCTATGTCTCGGACCAAAGAGCAACTTGGAGACATGTGGTATTATCAAGCCAACAAAACCTATTGCGCCTACGATCGAAACAGTGAGACCAACGAGCAGCGCGCTTGAAAAGAAGATGATGAGCGAAAACTTCTGGATGTCGATGCCTAAACCGGCCGCGGTTTCGGTCCCCTGGGAGATGATGTCGAGCTCTCGATGGTATCGGTAGAGAAAGGCGACCAGGCCGAGCGAAATGACGATCAGTATGATTATCATGATACGATTCGTAGCATCGATGATAACGCCGAGATATCCCATCAAGAGATAGAGTATCTCATACAGTTCACGTCCACCCAGGACCATGATGATCATTACCAAGGATGAGCATAGGAAACTCAAAACTACGCCGGCGAGAATCAGGCGGTCCCTCAAGAGACCGCCCTCTATGCGCGCAACCGTGTAGACGAAGAAGCCGACCCCGAGCGAACCAAAGAATGCGAGTATCGGACTGATCGCGCCGAAGATGAGGATGCCGACCGATGCCCCTAACGCCGCACCAGATGCCGAGCCGAGTGTGTAAGGCTCTACTAGGGGGTTACCGAATAGCCCCTGAAGCAGGCATCCGCAAAAGGCAAGCACACCACCGGCAAAGATGCCGAGGATGACCCTTGATATGCGGAGCTGTAGGATTTCCGAGTCAAGGTGTGTCGGTCCGACAAGAATGCCAACGGCGACCGCCAACAGGAAGACGGCTATTACCAGAATGGTCTTAGTCATTGATGATTCTCTTCAATTGACGGAAACCATCGACCAGTCTTGGTCCGGGTCGCATAAGATGATCCGGGTTAAGGTCCGTATAAATCCGGTTGTTTTCGATCGCCTGAATCTTTTGCCAGCCTGTACGTCCGGTAATACCCTTAGGGTGTAGCACAATGATTATTTCGGGGTCTCTGGTGATTACGGCTTCCTGATTGACAACCGGATAATCCTTATTCAGATCCCTGAAGATGTTTACGCCGCCTGCGCGCTCGATGAGATCGTTTAAGAATGTTGCCGCACCGATCGTGACGATAGGCCTTGGCGATATTTCCACGAATACTCTTTTGCGATTATCTGGCGTCGTGACCTGAAGATTATGCTTCATGTATTCGATCAGGGAATCGGCTTGTCGTTCCAGATCCAGCTCTCTGCCGATCGCCGATAACTCCTGGTATATGTCAGTTAATGAATTTGGTGAAGACACGAAGGTGTTGATTCCTAGTTTTTCGAGTTCACCTTTTATACGCTTCTGCTCCGGTAGATTGATGATGACCAGATTAGGCTTCAAAGCGACGATGCGCTCGATAGAGGGGTGTGAGAAATCACCGACCTTCCGGATTTTTTTTGCCTGCACGGGGAAATCACAGAATGTGGTAACGCCAACGAGTTTGTCACCCGCGCCCAGACTGAACAGCATTTCGGTCATTGCCGGAGAGAGTGATACTATCCGATAGCCGCTACCGATCTGCTCTTTGGCACACGAAATGAGGCAGACAAGTGCCAACCCTCCACAAAAGAGTAGAGTGTTTTTGGAAAAATACATTGGGTGGTTATTTCTTACTTGACTTCTTTACGTTCTTTTCAATGTATTTTGCCCAGAGCTTTGTGTAATCACGCTGTTTGGCATCTACCGTGCTTTGTTTTTCCACATAGGTCGTGAAGCCAGCCAGGATTCTTTTTTCGATCTCATAGTTCCAGTACACAAGGGGCAAGCCGATGACGGTTACATACACGACTAGAAGAATCGACCCATAGCCAAAAGCCAGTGAGGCGAAGAGTGCGGCGACGCTGAGGTAGAAGAGCCGGACCGAACCTTGGTTTGCTCTCTTGATCTGGAAAGCCCTCATGCGCAGATAGATGGAGTAGCCCAAGACAAGGAGGCCCAACACCTGAATAATCGGGTAGAGGCCTATTTGATTCTTTGGCCACCAAATGATTGCCGCAATACCTATTACCAAAGCAGAGTAGAAGAACAGCGCAATTGAAGCACGCGCCAGCCAGAAATACAAAGCATCAGGTACAAAACCAGACTGAAAGAAGAGATGTCGGTTGTAGTATTCGTACGCGAGCCAGATAATCAGGATCATCGTGTAGACATAGGCCATGAACCAGTTATCAAATGGCCTGAAACAATTGAAGAAAAATAAAGCTGCGTAGAGACACACAAATATTACCCAGGCAAGTCTTTTCCAGTTTATTTTCATTTTATTCCTTTTCGTAGTAAAAGTCGAAGATATGCTGTCCTTCAATTTTATCCGGGAGCAGAACAGAATTTGTTTTCTCCATACTACCCCACTTGTTGTAG
>DAOVAN010000122.1 GCA_030671005.1 Caldifarciminota bacterium | reverse complement strand
ATAGCCTTAAAATACTAAATCCTAATTTCTAAATTCTAAACAATACCAAAATACGAAATCACAAATTCAAAACAACAATGTGATAATTACTACTCGCAGTTTAGGAAATTAGTATTTTGGTCATTTGGGTTTGTTTAGTATTTAGGATTTCGAATTTCGGATTTGGTCTGTGTAGGTTAGCGGTATTTCTGTCCTAACACCCTGACATCGCCGCGTTTGATGGTGACACCGCGTGTGTCAAAGTAAATAAGAAGAGGTAGAACAAACTTGCGGCTTGCGCCAAGCAAATCACGGAATTGGCCGACTCTTATTTCACTATTCTGTTTCAGGTAATCTACCAGTTTCTGTTCGGCTTCTTTCACATATTTCTGGTGTAGCACAACACCCTCACCGGTGTTCACCAGTACACCGGTATCAAGCATGTACCGGTGAGCTTTCTTTACGATGTTTTCGGGTCCAAGATTTTTAGCTATAATTGCGTTGTAGCCTGGCGGCTTGTAACCGGCATCGATAAATACTTTCTCTATCTTCTTGATGATGGCGTCCAAATCTTTGTCTACGACAACTTTGTGTTCAAAGAGATTGACCTTGCCGTCGGTTGTAAGGCGTACGCTTTTTTCTTGCGTCATTTTTGTCAGCGTACGGTCTAACAGAATTTTGTCGAGACCACGGCTGATGTTCTTCAGTAGTTCGAGCGGCGGCATTCCTACGCCGGTTGGGTTGTCCTTGTGATATGCCTTCAGATTTTCTACTATTTTTTCTTTCAACTTTTTGTAATTACTCTCGTGGTAGTACAATCTGCGTTTTTCATCGAGGCATGTAATCTTACCGCTTTGGGTAAGCGTTTGCAGCAAGCCTTGCACTTCGCTCAGTGGAAGATTAACGTCATGGGCGACTTCATCAGGTTTCCTGGGCAGATCAAAATTCGATAGCAGGTCTTCTTCAACGACCACTATTGGTTGACCAACCTCCATACGCTGCAAGTGGCTGATGAGCTTTTCGTCGAAACCCTTTGCCTTATTCGCTTTTGGCTCGATAATAATTCCACCACCGATTGTCATTTGTGGTGAGTATGTCCGTATGACATAATTGTCATTTATATCACATACAGCTGAGGTCTCGAGTCGGAATTGCACCATGGCTTTCTGTCCTGGTTCGAGCGTTTTCTTGTCGAGTAAGACAATTCTGCCGAATATTTCATTAGTGCCCAGGTGGATTCGTAGTCTTGTGAAATTCTTTAGAGGTTTGCCAGTAGATTTTAATAGATATAGCGATGCATTCAAATATTCAGATGGTTCAAAATAACCTTGCTGAGCAAGGACATCACCTCTATCGATGTCATCTTTTTCCGCACCCACTAAGTTGATCGCAGCCCGGAAACCAGTTCCCACTTCGTCTACTTTTTGATTGTGGACTTCAATGCCCCGGACTTTGACGCTTTTCTTCTCGGGTAGTAACTCGAGAGTATCACCGGTCTTGATTTTTCCCGAAAGCACAGTTCCGGCGACCACGGTACCAAATCCTTTTATGACAAATCGACGGTCGATAGACATTCTGAAGATGCCCCGGTCTGTTTTCGGTTCGGTTTGGGCGATCAGTTCGTCAAGAGCCTTTCTGAGGTCTTCTATCCCATCTTTGGTAGTATTTGATACGGTAATTATCGGAGCGTCCTGGAGGAATGAACCGCTCAGGACTTCTTTCACATCTTCGATAACGATATCAAGCATTTCAGGTTCGACTAAATCCTTTTTGGTTATTGCTACAACGCCCTTCTTGATACCGAGGAGTTTGAGAATCTCGAGATGTTCATAGGTTTGGGGCATTACACCATCATCTGCGGCGACAACAAAGATGACAAAATCGATCGTGGAGGCGCCAGCTACCATATGACGCACGAACTTTTCGTGGCCAGGTACGTCAATGATGGTCACATCTTCACTATAGAAGACGAAGCCGAGGTCAGTCGTCATGCCACGTTCTTTTTCTTCCTTGAGGCGGTCCGGGTCAACGCCGGTGAGTGCCGTAATCAGGGCGCTTTTGCCGTGATCAATATGTCCGGCAGTACCGATTACTATGTGTTTATTCTTAGTGTCAGTCATGCTGGGGGGTTTTTGGATGGCTTGCGATCAACTGCACTGCATCTACATTAAAATCACGGTAAATTTCGAATTTCGGATTTCGAATTGCGAAATTATACCCAAATATGAAATCCGGATGCTCAAAACGCATAGTTAGGGCTTTAGAACGGCCTTAAATGCCTCTAGTATGGTTTTTTCCTCGCCTTTCAGTACGGTGCGGAAGTCGAGGAGGAGGGTGTCTCCAGTAACTCGACCAAAAACAGGTTTCACACAGAGACGGAGTGTTCTGGCTAGGTCCTGAGCCGGCATGGTCTTTGATCTAACCGCCATCACATAGGTGGGTAGTTGTTCCGTGCTTAAGGTGCCGCCGCCGACTTCACTCATATCAGGTCGGACAGCAATATTTAGGTTGTCTGGAAATAAAGTCCTAAGTGATCTTGCACACCGAGTCGCCTGTTTCTTGATTTCATCTAATGGTTTAAGGAGAATACCGAAAACGCCATGATTTCGTATAAATGTGTCTTCATTTAAAAGAAATAGTTGAAGTGTCGCTTCCAGCACTACATTGGTCATCTTATCGCATCGGAGAGCCCGGGTTAGCGGGTTTTTCTTGATTTTTTCGATGTGTGCTCTTTTGCCGACAATTATACCACATTGGGGTCCGCCAATTAGCTTGTCGCCGCTGAAGCATGCGACATCCGCACCAGTGGTTATGCTATCCTGGACCATTGGTTCCTTGGGTAGACCATACTTGGACAAATCAATCAAGGCACCGCTCCCCAGGTCATCAATCACTGGAATATCATGCTTTTTAGCCAGTTGGACGAGCTCGTCCAGGGGGACTTCTTTGGTAAACCCAAGAATACGGTAGTTGGACTGATGTACGCGCAATAATGCACCAGTTTGCTCGTTGATGGCGTTCTCATAGTCCCTGAGGTGTGTACGATTCGTGGTTCCGACTTCATGCATGATGGCACCACTCTGATCCATGATCTCTGGGATACGGAACGCACCGCCAATCTCAATGAGCTGACCCCTTGAGACTATGACTTCTCTGCCTTTGGCCATTGCATTGAGCACGAGCATGGTTGCCGCGGCATTATTGTTGACGATAAGTCCGGCTTCAGCACCGGTTAGAATCTGTAAGAGGCGGTTAATCTTTTTGTAGCGGTCTGCGCGCTTGCCTTGTTCATCGATTTGCAATCGAGAGTAACCGAGCGACGCGTCATGCACGATTTTGGCGATATTTTTGCTGAACGGCGCGCGTCCAAGGCCTGTATGGAGCACCACACCCAAGGCATTCACCGCGTAGCAGAAGTAGGGGCTAATTAGATCCTTCAGCTCGTCGAGGATGTTGTGTTTCAGGTGTTCCAGACCAAGCTTATCACCGGCTTTCACACGTTCTCGGAAATCATCAATGTTGTGGCGCACGACTGTGGTTACATGCGTGTGTTGGAGTATCTCGAGACACTCGTTCAGCTCGGGCCAGTTGAGTATTTTGTCAACTGATGGGATATTTCTGAGTATTTCTTTGGCTTTCATATCAGTTTTCACGCAAAAGTATAATGATATGTGTCTCTATGTCAAGTTGCTGGCTCAATGATTGGTACTTACGACCGTGAATAGAGGTTAACATCGCCAACTCACAATGATAAGGCAGCACCAACCGCGCCCACGAATTGGGGGTTTTCCGGTATGGTTACGCTGCCAAAGATTCGCGTCATTGATCTTACCAGACCTGGATTCAGGGCTCCGCCACCACAGAATAGTATCGGTTCTTCAATGCCAATCTGACTACCAATACCATCGATTCTCCGGACCAGCGCATCACATACGCCGGCAACGATGTCTTCCAAAATCTTGCCCTCTGCGACAAGACTCAAGATCTCGGTTTCTGCCATGACTACGCACAGTGAATCAATGGTTTCTGACCGGTCTGCCGTCAGGGCTAGCTCGCCGAATTGCTTCAATGTGAGGCCGAGAGCCTGGGCGATTTTTTCCACGAAGTTGCCCGTTCCGGCTGCACAACGGTCATTCATTACAAATCGGTCGACGCGGCCGTCTTTTACTTTTATGACTTTGCTATCCTGTCCGCCTATGTCGATGATGGTTCGAATAGACGGGTTGAAGTATGTAGCACCGCGGGCAAAGGCAGTTATTTCAGTGATGTTTTTATCGGCGTCGGTGACGAGTTCACGCCCAAAACCCGTAGCCGTTATCTTATTGTAGCCGGTGAGTTGTATCTTTATTTGCTCGATTGCCTGCTTGGGTTTAAAGGATGTCTTCACCACCAGTTTTTGCTTCACTCCTTCGTCAAATAAAATGCCCTTGGTATAGCTCGAGCCGACGTCTAACCCCAGTACCACGCAACCTCCCTTGCTGCTTTCATGAAAGCCTTGACATTTTCGACTGGTGTTTGGATTGGGACCTCGCAACCAGTTGACACAACATAGCCTTTTGGGGCCTCTTTACCTAACCTGGTCATTTCCATTACTCCTTCATTGATTGCACCGGGTTTGGAAAAGGCAAGATTCGAAGTATCGAAATTGCCAATGATACGCATCTTTTTGGACAATTTATCTAAAGCGTTTGCTAATGATACTCGGTCCAGGCTAATAAGATCGGCATTAGTATCAGGCAGCAGATCGAGGATCGGTGTAGTCTCGCCGCAGATATGTAGTATTACGTCGAGGTC
>DAOVAN010000152.1 GCA_030671005.1 Caldifarciminota bacterium | reverse complement strand
CGATTATCATTCTTGTATGATCTGACGATCTGATCCCTTCGAGGTAGTTGCTAGACTGCAGCATCAACCGCAAGCTTACCGGCCAACCTTCGGAATATTTCTCAACCCAATTAAGGTCAGCAGTCTTGAGTGTGATCGAATATACCTTCTTGAAGAGTCGCCGAATCTCCTCTTTCGTGAATCGCAGTTGATGGGTATCCAATTCCAGGAATTCGTCTCGCGCAGTCATCCGGGAAAAAGAAAGCTCAGGTTTTGAACGTGAAGTAATGATGAAATGGAGCTTTGCCGGCATATGACTGAACAAATAACCAAGTATCTTATCCACTTGACCAGAGGGTTGCAAGGCGTGATAGTCCTCTAAAACTACATAAATATCATCGTGTATGTTTTCTATTATTTCATTGATAAAGGTACCGACGATAATTTCCAAGTAGCGTTGCGGGTAGTTGAAAAGATGCCGCAAACCTTCGACTTTCTCACCAAAAACAGGAACGAGTCTCCTTATTCCGGCAATGAGGTAAGAAAAGAACACAGCCGGTTCGGCATCGGTCTTCTCGAGATGATAATACATAAAGGGCACCTTCTCCCCGGTGAAGAAATGAGACAAAAGAGTAGTCTTTCCGTATCCGGCACCTGCGCATAGGAGTATAACCTTCTTGTCCAAGTTCCTCGCAATCATATTCAACAGCCGCCTGCGTCGCAGAGTTTTGGCTTTTATCTCGGGAGGTTGTAATTTGTTGAGCAGAATTATACCGTGTTCTTTCCCTTCCATAAAAAAAGTATAATCAGTCGATTTCTGCTGTCAAGCTCTCCTCCTGAGTACGCACTGGCGAAATTGCTTCGTCCCGCACCTTTACTTTTTCATTGTCTTCACAGATGCGAAATTCGCAAACATTGAAGAGAGAATTATGCTTAACATAAATAAGCGCGTCAGAAAAGGTGCGGGATGACGTAGGCAAATGGCAAGGTAACAAGTTCTCCTTGTGTTGACACTGAATAAGCGACATGCTATAATAACCGAAAATGAAAGTCGACGTCGCAATCCCCAAGACAAAATTGGATTTCTTTACTTATTCTACAAAAGACGATTTAGAACCCGGTGATCTTGTAGTCGTTCCCATCCGAAACGCGACCAAATTCGGCATCGTCATAAACAAAGATTCACAGAGAGAGATCGCTGGTATTAAGAGTGTACACGAACTAGTCGAGAAAAACTTCATCCCTCACAAACTACTCAAACTCTACAAATGGATGGCCGACTATTACCTATCTCCGCTCGGCGAGGTGCTGAAACTCGCATTGCCCACGAAGATACTGAAGAAATTCGAATTCACAAGAAGACCGGAAAGAGCACCGAGCACTGTAAAAGCTCCCGTGCCGAATCATTATCAAAGCATCGCCATAAAGACCATAACTGAAGCGTTACAAGCCGGCGAGTACGCAACATTTCTCTTGTATGGCATTACCGGCAGCGGCAAGACCGAGGTCTACCTTAGATGTGTCGAAAAGGTCATAAATCAAGGCGGACGGGCCCTGGTCCTCGTTCCCGAGATATCCCAGACGCCTTTACTTTTCGAGAGATTTGAAGAACGTTTTCACAGTGAGGTCGCTACGATACACTCCACATTGTCCGATAAAGAACGAAGACAGGCATGGTACGCAATCAAAGAAGGTAGGTATCGGGTCGTTATCGGGCCTCGCTCAACAATCTTCATCCCGATACCGGATCTCAAGATTATCATCGTCGACGAAGAGCATGACCAGTCTTACAAAGAGCACACACGCATGCCGCACTACAACGCACGTGACGTTGCCGTCGCGCGAAGCAAGTTCGAAAACATAGTAGCCGTCTTGGGAAGTGCTACACCACAGATCGAATCTTATCACAATACAGAAACCGGCAAATATCAACTGCTTGACTTGAAAGAACGCATAGATGCCCGTCCGTTGCCGAAAATCGAAATAATTGATCTCAAAGATGAGCCGAGACCATATATTACACCCGTAATGCAATCCCAAATCGAGCAGACTCTAAAGAATGATGAGCAGGTTATTATCTTCTTGAATCGGCGTGGTTTCGCGCCAAGTCTAATGTGCCCTCATTGCGGTTTCACCGCCAAGTGTCCCTTCTGCAAACTACCGCTCGTTTATCACAAATCGGAAAAAGACGAATCAGCGTCCTTGTCATGTCACATCTGCTCCCACAAATCACCAGTGAGGACGGTATGTCCAAAATGCGGACGCGCCACCCTGCTGTACCGTGGTGCGGGGACGCAGCGCATCGAGGAACTACTAAGAAAGATCTTTCACGAAACCGAGCTCGCCCTGGACAAAGAAGACTCCCTTGTCGTGCGCCTGGATCGGGATTCGGCACGGCGTAAGGGCCATATGCAGACGATTCTTAAAGCATTCGAACAGGGCAAGGCGAAAATTCTTCTCGGAACACAACTAGTAACCAAGGGATTTGACTTTCACGATGTCACCCTGGTCGGCATCGTCAATGCAGATATCACATTACATTTGCCAGACTTTCGAAGTGGCGAAAGGACATTCCAGGTACTCACACAGGTTGCCGGACGCTCAGGCCGGGGTGAAAAACCGGGCCGAGTACTGATTCAAACATATCATCCTGAGCAATATTCAACTATCTTCGACCAACTACAGAATTATGCTTCGTTTTACACCCAGGAACTCGAACTTCGAAAGCAACTGGGGTTCCCCCCTTTCTCCAGACTGATCCTGCTCCGGCTAAGAGGAGAGAACGAAAAGAATGTTTGGCAAGAAGCAGAAAAAATCTATGACATTCTGAAGAAAATCCACGGCCTGCGTCTATTCGGGCCGAACCGTTCGTTCTATTACAAAGTAAGAAAGAATTACCGTGTGTTCATTATTATAAAGGTCAGCAAGAATTACCCCCACCGTAGATTTAAGTTTCTCACTGTATACAAACCCAGGAAATGTGATATTGAAATTGATGTTGACCCGCTTGAGGTTTTCTAACCCACCCTGTCCTTCAAAATATAACTTATTATATTGACATTTCACTGCTAGCTATTATAATTTTCATAGAGTATACGGGAGGAGGAAGAAATGAGGATCTGTCCAGCCCATATTCTTCTCTTGCTTATTCCCTTGCTGATTCTTAGCCAAGAGGCGAATTGGGTTTTTCAATATAATGGACCAGCTCAGGGTGATGACCGCGCAAATTCGGTCGTCTATGGTGCTGACGGCAATATCTATGCAGCAGGATATAGTACAGGCATTGGAACCAACAGGGATTTCACGGTCATTAGTCTTGATTCCAGTGGCGACACCAATTGGGTCTACCGATACAACGGGACAACCAATTCACACGATGTAGCAGCGTCTGTTGCTTATGGAGCAGACGGCAATATCTATGCAGCAGGGGTTACCCAGAACAGTGGAACCTACCGGGATCTCACGGTTATAAGTCTTACATCTTCAGGCGATACAAACTGGGTGTATCTGTATGATGGCCAAGGTGGAGTTTACAGTGGCGACGACGAAGCTTCTGCGGTTGCATGTGGAACGGACGGCAATATCTATGCAGCTGGATACAGCTATGTGCCAGGGAATGATTGGGATTACACGGTAATAAGCATTGATAGCGCTGGTTCTGAAAATTGGGTCTTTCGCAGCGATGGGTCAGGTAACTCGTAT
>DAOVAN010000159.1 GCA_030671005.1 Caldifarciminota bacterium | reverse complement strand
ACCTCGATTGTGTTGCGTTATTATAGTTTGAAGATGATCTTTGTCAACTCCATGTAGCCTCTGTGGGGTCAGGCATGCTTTGAACACAACAATCGCTTTTTCTCGTCTCGAAAAGTTTATGCCTGTCCCCGACAGCCAATGTCATCGCGAGCGAATTCGCCTTAGGCGGAGAGCGCCTGCCCCGTAGGATTGTAAATCGTATGGGGTGGCGATCTCACGAAGGCGCCGCCTGTTTCGCCGTTTATGGCCCTTCTTTGATTCTTTGAGCCCTTTGCTGCCCTTTCTAAGGCTGTGTTCAAAGCCTGCCCCGTGAATAGGATACTATTTCAATGGGGTAGAGACCTGATCCCATGTGACCTCTTGACAAATCTCCTTTTTTTGTTATAATATAAACAAACGATTGATTAAAACAAATGTTCGTATAAAACAATCGTTCAAATAAGGAGGTATTATGAGCATCTGTAATGATGACGCAGCATCGCCTGATAACTGTGAGATATTGTGTGAGCGGTTATTGACAAGAGCAATTACAATACAGTATACAAATGATTGTTCAAAACGACTGTTCAATCCCTTAGGAGGCAAGCATGACCGGTGACAAGCACAAGGCCGCAAAACAAAGAATCTTCGAAGCCGCCCTCGCCCTTTTTGCACGCAAGGGCTATGCCGGCGTCGGAGTCCGCGAAATCGCCAAAAAGGCTAACGTCAACATCTCAATGATCAACTACTACTTCGGTGAGAAGGCCGGAATATTGAAGGCGGTCATCAACGAGTGCTACGACCAGTACTTCAAGACAATCAAAGCAGTGGGCGACGAAGACTTGCCGATTGAAGAACATATCCGGAAAATGATCCGGACCGTAATTGACTTCTTCCGCGAGAACACCGAGCTTGCCACTGTCGCCTTTGATGTCATACCGCTTGACATACCGGAAGTGATCGATCTCAAGAGCAAATGGGTCATCGGCATACGCGAAGGCATGGGAAACTTCCGTAAGAAAATGGGGGTCGACGCACGCGACATGCTCCAAGAGAGTGTAGGCCCGACCGTCTTCGTTGCCGCCATCCTAAATCACTTCCAGACCAAGTATGCAATGAACCAATATTCGCAGTTCAAGAAGTATGCTGCACTACTGAATGATAAATTCTACGAGCGCTATGCAGAAGCTCTCGCTGATCTTTTTCTTCATGGTTTCATGGGCCGAAAGCAACCTGGGTACAAGGAGGAAACATGACACGCAATATGATAACTCCCACCCACCTCATCCGCTTTTTTGCACTACTACTAATCGCCCTTCCCTTTGCATCGATATATGCCCAGGAAGATCTGACTGCGGATCAAATTTTGGAAATTTTAACCGAAACGATGAACCCTGAACAATCACAAGGTTTAATGAAGATGACGATCCTCACGAGTTCCGGACAAGAACGCACCTTTGAATATGAAACGTTCTCCAAAGGTCAAGGTGAGAAAAGTCTGATGAAATATTTGAAGCCGCAACGCGTAAAAGGTCAAACCATACTCATGCTCAACGATGCTAATGACATCTGGACATACTTTCCCAGAACAAAGCGTATCCGTAAGTTAGCCACGCACGCCAAAAAACAGAAGGTCGAAGGAAGCGATTTCTCTTACGAAGACATGGGAGCATCGAACACGTTCATCGAAGAGTACGATGCGATGCGCCTGAAGGATGAAAAGAAAGAAGGACGCCAGTGCTACAAACTAGAATTAACACGCCATCCTGACAGTGATGCCGGGTATTCCCGCATCATATTGTGGGTGGATAAGGAACAATATGTCCCCCTGGTCATTGACTACTATCATGACGACGATCACCAGCTTCAGGAAAAGCAACTCATCTGCAGCAACATCCAGCTAATCGATGAGATATATACACCGATGGAGTGCACCATGTACAACAAACTCGATAACACACACACGAGCATGGAGATAGTCGAAATCACCTATGCAGTCGATCTGCCTGATGATCTTTTCACAGAAATGGGGATGCAGCGATGAAGATCATCACATATGCAATCGCATTGAGCATGCTGGCGGCTTCCATAGCCAATGCTCAAACCGCTGATATTTTCGGCTACTTTGAACCTGAGTATACCGGCATCTATCACGACGACAGTTACTACCAGTTCCTCTACAACAAGCTACGTGTTGACCTCAAGAGCACGGCAGTCAAGAACACCGAATTCGGTGCCGATGTCATATTTCTGCTCTATTACGGTAAGACCGACTGGAATGTCCTCGATTTCCTGCCCGAAGATATCACCTCCACGGTTCCGCCCGAAATGCGACCTCTCTACGAATTTACTTATCAGGATACATTCTATCTTGATAACGCATACGCACGTTTCAGCCTAAACCGCTTCGCAATCACTGGTGGCAAACAGCAGATATCATTGGGAACCGGCTACTTTGCCAACCCGACCGACGTCTTCAATGCCAAGGATGCCCTGGATCCGACATATGAGCAACCCGGTCACCATGGCTTGCGCATGGATTATCTCCTCGGTTCGCGGCTAAGCCTGATGGCACTCTTTTCACCTATTGAGATGGACTGGGAAACATCAGGCAAGCTGCTGCGCGCCAAGCTAGGCATAGGCCACTTTGACTTCGGCGCAATGGGGATCGAAATGCCCTATACACTCACTGATTTCTACACATTCGGAGTATCTGAACAAACACGTCGCTCTATTGGGGGTGACATTGTTGGCGAACTACTCGGCCTGGGAGTTTGGGCCGAAGGCCTATACACATTCCTTGAGGAGGACACCAATGATTTCTACGAATTCCTGGTCGGTACTGATTATACATTCGAGTCAGGCCTCTATACAATGCTCGAGTACCATCACAATTCACAGGCCAAATCAGATCATGAGAATTACGACCTCAACGATTGGATGCGTTTCTTGACCGGCGAAACCAAGACCATTTCCAGCGACCAGATATATGGGCTCATAACATACCCCTTGACTGACCTGCTCCTATTGGGTGGTTCGGTGGTCTTCAGCGTTTCGGATTACAGCGCCGCAATCGTTCCCATGATACAGTACAGCCTGTTCGAAAACATTGAACTACTACTCATGGCCAATATCTATACTGGTGAAGAAGGAACGGCTTACAGCAGCACCTTAGGTGACGGTTTTCTACTACGTGCAAGTGTGTACTACTAAAGCGGAGGAATGATAAAATGAGAGAACGATTACTCAAGAATTGGGCGCGTTTCGCAGCAACGCACCCGTGGCGTGTAATAATTGCATTAATGATAGTAGCCGTGCTCGCCGCAATATCGGCATCAAGGATCACGATGGAAATGCGCTGGTCAGACCTACTGCCCATGGATGATCCCAAAGCACGGGAATTTGATGAAATTCTAACCGAATATAAGAGCGCATCGACTTTTCTGGTTGTCGTGCGCGGCGAAGAGCAACAGATAAAGCAATTTGCCGATGTGATCGCACCTCAGATCTTAGAACTCACCCAATACTTTGACCGTGTGGATTACAA
>DAOVAN010000176.1 GCA_030671005.1 Caldifarciminota bacterium | reverse complement strand
CATCCCAGTTTCCTCTTCTGAAAACTCCCCACCGGGCATAATCCAGGTAGTATGATCCTTATTAGCTGGACACACATCCTGGCATATCATACAACCTACTAGGCAATTATGCCAAGCAGGATCTAACCATTCCGGAAAATCATATGATGCCTCATTGAAGAAAGTCAAACATTTCCCTGCATTCACAAGAAACCTATCCTGCTGGATTGCATTCGTCGGGCATTTCTTGATACATGACGTACACTTACTACAAAGCTTCATCGCCTCAGGTTCTTGCCAGTGATCATTTGTGCATGGGATATCTGAAAAGAAGGCCCGCAATCTGTAATAGCTTCCCCAGCCATCTATATACGTAATGTTGTTTCTCCCGTATTTTGCGAGACCACTGCGAACAGCAAGCAACTTTGTCGGTAATAGTGCATCGCCTATTTTATATCCGTACTTTTCTAGATGAGGTGACATTATGTCTACAACTTCCTTGTCTGTATCATTTATATACGTCGGCGGAATAATGGCGTAATATTTCTTGCCAGAGTATTCAAATTCTAGACTGACCTTGGGCTGAGGCGCGGCAGTAATGATTACGGACTTAGCTGCAGGAAAACTGGTCGGGGGGTCAAAATGCCAGTGGAGACCATAACGTGATACAATCTCGTCATAGAATTCTTTGTTCAACGATTTCTGTTCAAGAAGTTTCTCAAAGTCATGCCGGAGATCGAACAGACGTTGAGTAGAAACAATCGCACTCTTGAAATCGGCGTCTGCCAGTTTTTGATGTAATTCCTTAATCACCTTATCCATGGGGTCAAATCTTTACATTTGACATGCCATAACACAGAGGTACAGCTTGAACAGCTAATAGGAATATGCCTATTCCGCTTTGAGGCTCTCTTCTCACAAATACTGTGGTCAATTGTCAAGCCGTTGGGTCCCGTATCGGTGATCATTCAGAAATTATTAAAACGGGGATTTGATCCCCTTGCTCTTCTGCGCCTGTTGAATTTTTGCCCATGTGTCACGGAGTGAGACGGTTCGATTAAACACCAACTCACCGGAACGAGAGTCAAGGTCAACACAGAAATAACCAAGACGCTCGAATTGGTAGCGGTCACCAGTTTTAGCAGCGCTCAGACTCGGCTCAAGCTTACAATCGGTCAACACCTCAAGCGAATTAGGATTTGGGTTCACCCGAAAATCCTTATCCTTACTCTCAACTTGATTAGGATCCGGTTTTGAAAAAAGGCGGTCATACAATCTGACCTCGGCACTGATAGCATGGGGTGCAGACACCCAGTGCAGTGTTGCCTTGACCTTGCGGCCGTCAGGCGAATCACCGCCGCGGGTCTTTGGGTCATAAGTACAATGTAACTCGACTATTTTGCCGTCTTTGTCTTTTGCGACGTCAACACACTTCACAAAGTAAGCATACCGTAATCTCACTTCGCGGCCTGGTGCCAAGCGGTAATACTTGGGTGGTGGTTCTTCACGGAAATCATCCTGTTCTATATACAACACTCGCGAAAAAGGTATTTTACGCGTACCCATCCCAGGATCTTCGGGATTGTTGATCGCCTCCAATTCTTCAGTCTTGCCTTCCGGATAGTTGTCAATAATCACTCTGAGTGGACGCAAAACCCCCATGACGCGTGGTGCTCTCTTGTTCAGATCTTCACGTACAAAGTGTTCAAGCTTTGTAATATCAATAATACTTTCCGCCTTTGCTACGCCTATGCTTTCACAGAAATTTCGGATTGATTCCGGTGTATACCCACGCCTTCGTAAGGCAGAGAGTGTCGGCATGCGCGGATCATCCCAGCCACCTATATGACCCTCCTCAACCAATTTCCGGAGTTTGCGTGTGCTCGTTATTGCATAGCTGAGATTCAGGCGCGAGAATTCGATCTGCTGCGGATGATGGACCTCTAACTGATCCAAGAACCAATCATACAATGGTCGGTGGTCTTCGAATTCTAGAGAACAAAGAGAATGGGTGATAACCTCGATCGAATCTGATTGCCCGTGTGCCCAGTCATAGGTCGGATAGATACACCATTTGTCACCGCTTCGGGGATGCGATGCATGTAGTATACGATACATAACCGGGTCGCGCATGTTCATGTTGCCCGCTGCCATGTCGATTCTGGCACGTAACACTCGACTACCATCTGGAAATTCGCCCTCTTTCATACGCTGGAAAAGGTCGAGAGTCTCTTCGATACTGCGGCTGCGATAAGGGCTTTCCTTTCCGGGTGTGGTCAAAGTACCACGATACTCTCTTATCTGTTCAGCACTCAAATCATCAACATATGCCTTGCCCTTCTTTACCAAACGCAAAGCCCATTCATATAGCTGCTGGTAGTAGTCAGATGCGTAATACTCACGGTCCCCCCAGTCAAAACCGAGCCAGTGAATGTCTTCCTTGATAGAATCTATATATTGCTGTTCCTCTTTCATCGGGTTAGTGTCGTCAAAGCGTAGATTACACAATCCGTGATACTTAGCGGCAATACCGAAATCGATGCAGATTGCTTTTGCATGTCCGATGTGCAAGTAGCCGTTCGGCTCCGGCGGGAAGCGTGTACGGACGCGCCCTCCATATTTGTTTGTCCGGAAATGCTCTTCTACTATCTCTTCAATAAAGTTGGTTGGTTTTGGTCTATCGCTCGTTGTCATATTGTATCGTCTTCAAGGAAGACTGATTGCGATCTTACAGACATCATCTCCCTTCATTACACTTTCCAACACATCAACCTTCACGGGCTTCTGCAGAATCTCCTCCCAGATACCCTTATAGAACCCAGCACCACAGTAGCAATAGGTTGGTGAAATCGTCACCCCCGTCTTCAGCGCGTCGCGGATTCTCGGACAATGACAGTATATGGCTCTCTTCTTCACGGGATCTGTCTCTTTCACATACTCCATAAGATACCCGCTCTTCGGTATTTTTGTAGCAATGATTTTGTTTCCCTCTAATCTACCGGCCACACCCCATCCACGGTCAATAATATCATTAGTCAAATCTGTATCCAGCTCCAGAGTATCTTTCAAAAAAGAAACGAACTGCTGTTGCAGCATCTCGTGGGCGAGCTCCACACTGCGAGTCTCTTCGTACTTCTTTCTA